>CADCPP010000093.1 GCA_902803355.1 uncultured Lachnospiraceae bacterium
CGTTGTTTTAAATAATTAAGATAAAAAACCCTGTTTGATCCGATATATGTTCCTCGCATACATGGGGCAAAAGGGCAGCATGTGGAAAAGTACTTGCAATTTACCCGTGAAGTGATATGATAAAGAAAATTGTTTTTTTGGAGGCTCTACCATGAACAAAACAGAACTTATTGCTGCTGTAGCTGAAAAAGCCGAAGTGTCCAAGAAGGACGCGGAAGCTGTCGTTAAGGCCGCTCTTGAGACCGTTACCGCGACGCTTGCCGCCGGCGAAAAGGTACAGCTGATTGGATTTGGTACGTTTGAGACCCGTGAACGCGCTGCGCGCAGCGGCAAAAACCCCCGTACCGGTGAAGCCGTTAAGATCAAAGCCAGCAAGGTCCCCGCTTTCAAAGCCGGTGCTGCCCTGAAGCAAGCCGTCAACACCAAGAAGAAATCCAAGAAGAAATAAGACAAAAAAAGACTGCCGCAGCATCTGCTGCGGCAGCTTTTTTATTGCAGGACTACTTCGGCGTGCAGGGAATGATCCTTCTTATCCAGAATGCGGACAATGTGAGAGTCTCCATCTCTTCCGTAGGTGACGATCACACTGCCGTTTTCCGGCTTGACTTCCTGACGGTAGGCTGCTTCGAGACCGGTAAAATCTTCCGGGTCGAGTTCTTCGGGAAGAACCTCCCGGACCATGTCAAGATAATTGGTGTTGTGCACATGACCGTTCTCATCGATCATGCAGCGCAGGATGGGATATTCGATCTCCCTTAGCACTGAAGGACCTTCTTTCTGCGGTCTGCGGAATTTAAAACCCGGAAAATTCTGGTGCTCCGGTTCGGACTGATACGGATCCATGATCTCCGGGGTCAGCCGCAAAATCGATTCATCACGATCATCCACCAGGACCCAGTTTGACGTAGCGCGGACAAGCTCATTGCCGTCTTTATCCAGGATCAGATGATCACGGAAAGCCTGAGCACGGGTATAATCCCTGGCCCATGTGACAGCGGTTACGGTCTCTCCTACCTTCGGGCGTCTTGTGATCTGAAGCTTCCAGTTCAGCGTCATCCACACAAAGTGATGGATATCCCGCTTATCGATGCCCTGGCCGATGCTCATTCCGTGCAGCGTTGCCATATCACCGAAGATCTCAAGCAGTGCCTTGTCGGTCATCCGCAGGCCGCTTCTTACATTTTCCATCCAGATCGTAAACTCATGTCTCATCTGCATGACCTCTTCCTCCTTCCGCTTATTGATAATCGATATCCAGCAGAGACAGCTGGTTGGAAAGCGGCATATCGCCTAAAAGCCCCATGGCCGCCATGTTCTCCGCAAGTGTCTGAGAGATCTTGGCACGCTGAACGAGGTCTTCCCGGGACAGGAATTTTCCGTCTTTAGCCGCTTCTTCCAGGGATAACGCTGCCTTCTCTCCCATCCCGGAAATGCTCTTGAAGCTCGGCATGATCTTTCCGTCAAAGATCTGGAATCGGTCTGCTTTTGCCTTGTAAAGATCGATCGGAATAAAGTCAAAACCTCGGGCAAACATTTCCTCAACGATCCGCATATCCCGCAGTGTCAGTTTTTCCACATCGGACAGCATGTCTGCCCGTTTGCGAAGATCTGCCATAACTTCACTGAAATGATCATGTCCCAGACAGATCTTTTCATAATCAAAGCCATCCGCGCGGATGCTGAAATAGGCCGTGTAGTACTCAAGCGGGTGATGGATCTTGCACCAGGCCACGCGCCAGGCCATCATGACATAAGCCGCGGCATGCGCCTTCGGGAACATGTACATGATCTTCTCGCAGGAGCCGATATACCAGTCGGGCACACCGTGCGCTTCCATGTCGGCCTTCCATTCCGGCCACTTTCCTTCCGCTTTTTTGGCGACCTTTCCCTTGCGGACAGATTCCATGATCTTAAAGGACTGGCTGGCATCCATCTTCTTGGAGATCAGATACAGCATGATGTCATCGCGGGTACAGATCGCTTCACCAAGCGTTGCCGTGCCGCTCAGGATCAGATCCTGCACATTGCCGAGCCATACATTTGTCCCGTGTGCGATCCCGGCGATGCGGACAAGATCCGCAAAGCAGGTGGGTTTAGCGTCCTGCACGATCTGCATGGCAAAGTCTGTCCCGAATTCCGGAACGCCCAGCGTGCCAAGCGGGCAGTCGCCGATGTCCGAGGGAGTAAGCCCGAGTGCTTCCGGGCTCTTGAAGAGCGAGATGACCGCAGGATCATCCAGCGGAATGTCCTTTGCATTCAGGCCGATCAGATCCTCAAGACGCCGGATCATGGTGGGATCATCATGCCCCAGAATATCCAACTTCAGCAGGTTATGATCGATCGAATGATAGTCAAAATGTGTGGTAACGATCTTGCTTGCGGCGTCGTTTGCCGGGTGCTGGATAGGGGTGAAGGAATAAATGTTTTCGCCCCGGGGCATTACGACGATTCCTCCCGGATGCTGTCCGGTGGTCCGCCGCGTACCTACGCAGCCGGCCGCAAGCCGTTCGATCTCGCAGCGCCGTTTTGCGATGCCGCGTTCTTCAAAATACTGCAGTGTAAAGCCGTAAGCGGTCTTTTCGGCAATGCCGGAGATCGTCCCCGCCTTGAAGGTGCAGCCTTTTCCGAAAAGAACTTCGGTGTATTCGTGTGCCTTGCTCTGGTATTCTCCGGAGAAATTAAGATCGATATCCGGTTCTTTGTCTCCCTTAAAGCCCAGGAAGGTCTCAAAGGGGATATCATAGCCGTCCTTGATCATCTTTGTGCCGCAGACAGGACAGTTCATATCCTTCATGTCCACTCCGGCACCGCCTGCGTGGGCCCTCGTCTCCTCATTGTCCCAGATACTGTGCCTGCACTTCGGACAGCGGTAATGAGGACTTAAGGGATTTACCTCCGTAATGCCGCTCATGGTCGCCACAAAGGAAGAGCCGACCGACCCCCGGGAACCGACCATGTACCCGTCGTCATTTGATTTTTTCACCAGCCGCTGCGCGATGATATACATGACAGCATAGCCGTTTCCGATGATGGATTTCAGTTCCTTCGACAGGCGTTCCTCCACGATGGCCGGCAGCTTATCGCCGTACCATTCATGGGCCTTGTCATAGCACATTTTTTCCAGCTCTTCTTCGGAGCCTTCAATGACCGGCGGGCATTTATCCGGCCTGACCGGCGAAATGGTCTCACACATCTCCGCGATCATGCGGGGATTCGTAATGACGATCTCCTGCGCCTTTTCCGGCCCCAGGAAATCGAATTCGGCCAGCATTTCTTCGGTCGTGCGGAAATAGAGCGGAGGCTGATCGTCCGCATCCGCATAGTGCTGTCCTGCCTGGATGATCCTTCTGTAGATCTCATCCTCGGGGTCCAGAAAGTGAACGTCGCAGGTCGCGCAGACGGGCTTGCCATACTGTTCGCCCAGCGCAACGATCCTCCGCACGAAATTCCGCAGGTCTTCCAGGGTATAGCGCTTGCCGTTTCTTGCCTTTCGTGTCATGAAAGCGTTGTTCATGATCGGTTGGACTTCCAGGTAATCGTAGAAGTTGACCAGCCTTTCGATCTCTTCATCCGGCGCGCCGTTGACGATCGCCTGATACAGCTCACCCGCCTCACAGGCTGACCCAATGATGATCCCTTCGCGCCATTCCTGGATCAGGCTCTTCGGAAGGCGCGGCCTACGGTAGAAATACTTTAAGTGAGATTCCGAGACCAGTCTGTACAAGTTGATGCGTCCGATATCGTTTTTCGCGAGGAAAATAATATGATTCGCATAGGACTGCTTCAGTTCTTCAAAGCTCTTGCCGGTGGTATCATCCACCACATAGCCTTCGCAGCCGTACAGGATCTTGATCGGTTTTCCGTCTTTTGCGCAATCCTGCGCCGCGTGCATGGCATCCGGGAAGGACTGGACCACGCCGTGATCGGTGATCGCGACTGCTTCATGGCCCCAGGCAGCAGCCCGTTTGACCAACGCGTCCGTATGGGTGACCGCGTCCATCTCACTCATCTGGGTATGCGCGTGAAGCTCCACACGTTTGATAGGCGCGCGGTCAATGCGTTCATGGGCATCGCCTTCGACTTTTTCAATGCCGCTGACGGCAGAGATCGCGATCTCGCGGTCGAAACGGTCCATGGCGGCAATGCCTTTCAGCCGTACAAACGCATTTTTTTTGATCAGCTTATCAATCTGTTCCTGTTCTTCCGGCTTCAGGAAGAATTTGACTTTAATAGAGTCGGTCTTATCGGTGATCACGAAAATATACAGCAGGTTTCCCGTCTTCAGTTCGCGGGATTCGATGCTGACGATCTGTCCCTGGATCACGACTTCCCCCATCTCTTCCGTGATCTCGGAAAGTGCGATGGGATCTTCGTCAAAGCGGAAACCGTATCCGTCATACGAATCGAATTTCCTCTTGACAGCGTACTTTTTGTCGGCTTTAGACTGTTTCTGGGCTGTTTCGGCCTTTTGGCGCTCTTCTGTTTCCTCCAGCGCGTCACGGTACCTTCGAACGATCTCGTTGATCTCCTCGCTCATGGCAGCTTCGGAATCTGTCTTGGCCTTTTTCTCCCCTGTCATTTTGACACGGAAGGAAAGATCAAAGCCAAAACGTTCCCGGAAGAGAGATTCCAGAAATTTCGTCAGAGAGGCAGACTTTGCGGAATAGACCATACTGTCCGGAACGCTCAGCAGGGCGATCCCTTCTTCCGGGAAGCTCAGCTCAGCGTTGCGGAACAGATTGTAATCCAGAAGATGAAAGGTCTTCAGCTCCAGAAGGATGCTGTCCCGATAAGCTTCGTACAGCTTCTGCGGCGTCATGCCGTCAAGATGAAAGCTTTCGTAGATCCTGACGATCAGATCATTTTTGGCAAAATACGCCTGCTTGATCGCTGCTTCCAGGGCATAGATCTCCCGTTTCTGGATCAGGATGGGTGATTCCAGATAGATCTTCAGCATGCTCCTGTCTCTGGGCATGACCATGCGGATCACACGGATCTCATCCATATGATCCATGACCGTGCTGCCCGTGCGGATAGCTGGCATTGCTTCGCGTAACGATTTTTCAGCCATATTACGTTAATTCCAGTGTTTCAGTTCATCTTCAAGTGCGGCAAGGAGTTCGTTTTCCGGCAGTTTTCTGAGGATCTCACCGTGTTTGAACAGCAGTCCTTCGCCTTTTCCGCCGGCAATGCCAAGGTCGGCGTCTCTTGCCTCTCCGGGGCCGTTCACCACACAGCCCATAACAGCGATCTTAAGTGTTTTGTCCGAATATTGCTCCGTCATTTTTTCCACCTGCTCCGCCAGATGGATCAGGTTGATGGCTGTGCGCCCGCAGGTAGGGCAGGACACGATCTCGATGCCTTCCTTGCGAAGACCGAGGCTGCGCAGCAGTTCCTTGGCGACTCTGACCTCTTCAGCCGGATCTCCTGTGAGGCTCACCCGAATGGTATCGCCGATCCCGCGGCTTAAGATCGCCCCGATGCCGGCGCAGGATTTAATCGTGCCGCGGAAGAGCGTTCCCGCCTCCGTAATGCCCACATGAAGCGGAAAATCACAGGCTTCGGAGACCCGTTCATAGGCTTCAAGACACAACGGCACATTGGAAGATTTGATGCTGATGACCAGGTTTTCATAGCCGAGATCCGTGATCATACGCACCTTGCGGAGAGCGCTTTCAGAAAGGCCCTGCGCGGTGATCCCGCCATACTTTTCCAGCAGATCCTTATCCAGAGAGCCGCCGTTCACTCCGACCCTGATCGGAACGGCGCGTTCTTTCGCACAGGAGACCACAGCCCTCAGGTTTTCATCACTGCCGAGATTGCCGGGGTTGATGCGGATCTTGTCTGCCCCGTTTTCCATCGCCGCGATCGCCATGCGGTAGTCAAAGTGGATATCGGCCACCAGCGGAATATGGATCGATTTTTTGATAACGGAAAAAGCTTTTGCGGCTTCCGGTGTGGGCACAGTAGCGCGAATGATCTCGCAGCCGGCGTCCTCAAGACGCAGGATCTGACGGATCGTCGCTTCCGCATCCTCCGTCCTGGTATTCGTCATCGACTGGATGGCGATCGGATGATCGCCGCCGATCGAAACACTGCCTATCTTTACGACCCGTGTCTGTTTTCTGTCGTACATCACTGCCCTCCGCATGTTATCTTAGCTGGTACTGTGTCACAAAAGAGATTATTTGAAAAAGATTCTGGAAATATCGTTGAACAGAACGAAAACCATCAGTACCATCAGCAGAACAAAGCCGATCAGATGCACCAGGCCTTCGAATTTCTGCGGCACACGTTTTCCCGTGATCAGTTCGATGATGATAAAGATGAGCCTGCCGCCGTCAAGCGCCGGGATCGGCAGGAGGTTCATCAGACCAAGGTTCGCGTTCAGCAGGATCATCAGCATCAGCACGTTCAGAACCGCTTCGCCCACACCGCCGTTTTCCACACCGGTCTCGACGGCTTCACCGATCGTGCTCACGATCCCCACCGGACCGGAAAGATCTTTCACGCCCACCTGACCGGTGACCAGCATCCGAAGGCTCATCAGGGTATAGCGGATCCAGTACGTCACTTCCTTTGCACTGTAACGGATGAGGCTAAAGAAGCCGGCAGGGTCTGTATCATAATAGTATTCGGCGGAAAAGCCGAGGTCTTCGGTGCTGTAATGAGAAGGCAGGAAGCTGAAGGAAAGCTCTTTTCCGTCGCGCAGGATCACCAGATCCAGCAGTCTTCCGTCCATCGGCTCCGCATCAAAATATTCGCTGAGCGCCTTTCCGCTTTCGATCCTTGCTCCGTTGATGCTGACAAGCACATCTCCGGCCTTAAGGCCTGCGCTTTCCGCGGCTGAGCCTGCCGTAACGGAACTGATCGAGCAGCCCTTCTCATCCGCCATGTAGGTGATGCCCATGCGCCAGCCTTCCCGGTGCGTATTCACGGTCTTCGTCAATGTCTCTCCGTCCCGTTCAAGCACGATCTCGGCACTGCCGTCAAGGGGATGGCTGATCAGATACAGAGGGATCTCACGACCCAGGGTGATCTTTCGGCCGTTGATGGAGAGGATCTCATCTCCGACCTGGATCCCGGCCTGCTGCGCACCGCCGCCCTTCGTCACACTGTAGACGAGCGGCTTGTTGATGCCCCCGAAGCCGATAAAAAACAGGGAGCAGATGAAGGCCAGGATAAAATTAAAGCAGGGTCCTGCCGCGACCACAAGGAAGCGCTGCCACGCCTTTTTGTTGTTAAAGGCATTTGGCGCGGGATCATCTTCATCCTCGCCCACCATGGAACAGGAACCGCCGAAAGGCAGGGCTTTGATCGCATATCTGGTCTCGCCCTTTCCCCAGGACACAAGGATAGGACCCATGCCGAGCGCAAATTCGGTCACGCCGATCCCGCAGGCTTTGGCCAGCAGGAAGTGCCCGAATTCATGAAACAGGATCAGGATGCTGAACACAATGACAGCGATCAGGATTTTCAAAACAATACTCAAAGGTCACTCCTTTTCCCGCGCTTATTTCATCAGCAGCAGGATCAGATAATAAATGGTCGGCGCCGTCACGATGACACTGTCAAAACGGTCCATGATGCCGCCGTGTCCGGGAATCAGCGTGCCATAGTCTTTAATGCCGCGGTTCCGCTTGATGGCAGATGCGATGAGATCGCCGATCTGCGCCAGAATGCTGCCGCAGGCAAAGAGGATCATGACCGAAAGCCAGGGCTTTTCGAACAGTGACAAGGCATTCGCAAAGATCAGTCCGTAGAGAGCCCCCACTCCCGCAGCAAAAACCACCGCTCCGATCGCGCCTTCCACCGTTTTTTTCGGACTTAAGAGCGGCGTGAGCTTTGTTTTGCCGAAGAGCATGCCCATGCAGTAAGCGCCGACATCCGAGCACCAGGCGGCAAGAAGTGTCAGCGCCGTGCAGGCGATGTTTCCTTCCGTCAGGACTTCCGTCTTATAGATAAAGGACAGCATGACGGGAATGTACAATACAGCGAATACGGTCTGTGCCGCCTGCTCTGCCGTATATTTCGGCCAGGTAAAGACGTAAGTCCCCATGATCAGCATGAAACCGAGGAAGATGGCAAAAAACAGCCATTTGTCCCAGTTCAGCCAAACCGCTTCCAGATAAAGAACAGCGCTCATAAAGGCAGCGATCTCTAGTCCTGTCTTTCTCAGGCCGAGTGCCTGAAGCATCTCAAACAGACCGATCAGCGACACCGCGGCAACGGCAAGGAAAAGGACAAGCTCGCCGCACCACAGGGCAGCGGCAGCCAAAACGGTGACGATCACGCTCGAGCGAAGCCGTATGAAAAACGATCTTTTCTTGTCATCATCCATTGTCTGTCTCATTTCTTCCGCCAAAGCGGCGGTCGCGGCTGTTATAGACCTCTATGGCCTTTTCCAGATCTGCCTTCTTAAAGTCAGGCCAGAGCAGCTCGGGGAAATACATTTCCGCATAAGCATTCTGCCAAAGCATGAAGTTGGAAAGGCGCTGCTCTCCGCTCGTGCGGATCAGCAGATCAGGATCCGGATACTGCAGTACGGCTGTATCAAGACTTGCCGAGATCATTTCTTCCGTGATTTCTTCCGGCTGCAGCTCTCCTGCCTTCACCTTTTCCGCAAGCTTTACGACTCCGCGCCGGATCTCATCGCGGCTTCCGTAATTTAAGCCCAGAACAAAGGTCATGCGGTGAAAGTTCTTTGTGTCTTCCTTCAGCATATTGATCCCTTCGATCAGGTCCTTATCGAACAGGCTCATGTCACCGATCGTTTCGACCTTGATATCGCCCTCAAAGCAGCGCTTGCGCAGGCGAGGGATATAATAGCGGAACAGCTGCATGAGCGCATTCACTTCATCCTGCGTACGCTTCCAGTTTTCGGTGGAAAAGGCGTAAATGCTCAGCACTTTGATGCCGAGGCGCGCGGCGTCTTCCACGATCTGTTCCAGTGCTTCGCAGCCGGCCTTATGGCCGAGCCTGCGCGGAAGCCCGCGTTTTTTGGCCCAGCGGCCGTTTCCGTCTAATATAATGGCAACATGCGCCGGTATCTTCAGTTCACTCATGGAATAACCTTTCTCTGAACATTCCGTAAAAAGCGTCTAAAGCGTCAAATAACCTAAAGAGAAGGCAAGCGCAAGCCTGCCTTCTGTAAGCGGGATCCCTTTCACCCCGCGCTTACACCGTCATGATCTCTTTGGTCTTGGCATCGATAGCCTTGTCCACTTTTTCGATGAATTTGTCGGTCAGTTTCTGGGCTTCCGCCTCATCCGCCTTCTGATCATCTTCCGTGATCTCGCCGGCCTTCTGCGCTTTTTTGATGCTGTCCACGCAGTCCCTGCGGATGTTGCGGATCGCTACTTTTGCGGCTTCGCCTTTCTTTTTAACATCCTTGGACAGATCTTTACGTCTTTCCTCGGTCAGTTCCGGGAAGACCAGACGGATAACGGTACCGTCATTGCTCGGGTTGATCCCGACATCGGAGGCCTGAATGGCCTTTTCAATGGCCTTGATCAGACTTCTGTCCCAGGGCTGAATGACCAGTATGCGGGCTTCGGGAACAGAAATGTTTGCAACCTGCTGGAGCGGCGTTGCGGCGCCGTAATAATCCACGGTGATCTTACTCAGAACGCCCGGATTGGCACGGCCGGCGCGGATCGTGGTAAAATCCTCAGCCAGATTGCTCAAGGTCTTCTCCATTTTTTCTTCGGCAATTTCCAAAGGTTCGTACATCTCATGATCCTCCTTACTTCGTGGGTTAAACGGTAATGCGGGTGCCGCGGGAACGTCCCTGCATCGCCAGGTAAATACTGTTTTCTTCGTTCAGATCAAAGATCTGCATCGGCACGGGATAGTCGCGGCACATGGCGGCAGCCGTACCGTCGATCACTTTCAGATCCTTCTCCACGATCTCCCCGATGGAGATGGTATCATATTTCTTCGCGTTCGGATTGGTCTTCGGATCGCTGTCATAAACACCGTCGATCGACTTCGCCAGTAAGATCTCATCCGCTTCCAGTTCCACCGCGCGCAGCACGCAGATAGTATCGGTGGAAAAGTAGGGATGTCCCGTGCCTCCGGCAAAGAAGATGACCTTGCCCTCTTCCAGGTCCGCAACGGCGGCATCCTTACTGAAAAGCTTCGTCATGGTACCGCAGATAAACGGGGTGTAGATCTCCGTCTGCATGCCGACGCTCCTGAAGATTTCCGAAACATAGAGGCAGTTCATGACCGTAGCCAGCATGCCGATCGAGTCTGCCTTGGTCCGGTCGATAGCCTTGCTGGAGCGTCCTCTCCAGAAGTTTCCTCCGCCAATGACGATGGCAAGCTGCGTGCCTTCATCCGCTGCCTTTTTGACCTGCAGTGCGGCCTTGCGGACCGTATCCTCATCAAAACCGCTTTTGTTTTCTCCTGCGAGCGCCTCTCCGCTCAGCTTCAGCAGCACACGTCTATTCTCACTCATGAACAGCAAAACTCCTCTCCGGACAAATTCCGGAGAATATTGTAGCACAAAGATGAAGGCTTGTAAAATAATTTCTTAAAAGCCGGAAGGATCGTCCTGTCCGCTTTCTCAATGTGTCAGAAAGATCTCTATCCCGATGGCAATAAGGATCACACCGCCCAGGATGGAGGCTTTGCCGGCAAGACGTGTTCCGATCTTCCGGCCAAGCAAGACTCCTGCCATGCAGATCAAAAAGGTGACGGTCCCGATGATCAGCGCCGTAATAAGCGCTTTTGCGGGGGAGTATTCCGCAATGGTAAAGCCGACCGACAACGCATCGATCGACGTGGCGATCCCCTGCAGCAGCAGGGCGCCGAAACTTACGGCAGGCTTTTCTGTCTCTTCGGAATTTTTGATCCCTTCTGTCAGCATTTTTCCGCCGATCAGAAGCAGCAGGATAAGCGCCACCCAGGGGATAAAGGGCTCAAATGCCTTGAATACACTCAGCAGCACAGTGACCATGAACCAGCCGATAAGCGGCATCAGGGCCTGAAAAGCACCAAAGGTCCCTGCGATCAGACATATCCGGCTGCGGCGCATCCCCGGCTCATGCAGGCCGTTTGCAAGAGACACGGAAAAGGCGTCCATGGCAAGCCCGACGCCCAGAAAAACACTGTTCAAAAGCCAAAGCGCATCATTCATCATCTTGTCCAAAATAAGCAAAAAGCAGGCCGCAAATGCCTGCCGTGCCTTTAGCAGTGATGAAAGTGTGCCACAGATTTATCCACTTGTCAAGACGGGAATTCCCCGGTAAAATAAAGATGAACAGAAATGATCTGCACAGCTTACTTCCTGTGCAGAGGATGCTCTGCGTCTGTTGTGATGAAAACGCTGAAAAAAGGATAATAACATGTCTCTGCTTCTGAAAAATGCTTTGATCCTTCAGGGAAAAGAATTCACTCCTCTTTACGGATATCTCGGTATTCGTGAAGACAAGATCGATTATATCGGCAAAGAGCGGCCCGAAGCCTCTTACCTGCGCGAAAAGGATATGGACGGAGCCATTGTTCTGCCCGGCCTCGTGAATGCGCACGGCCACGCCGCCATGACGCTGCTGCGCGGCATCGGCTCCGGCCTTCCGCTTGAGCGCTGGCTGTGGGACGCGGTGTTTCCTGTGGAAGAACGTCTGACGCCGGAGATCGTGAAGGCCGGAAACGGACTGGCGCTGCTGGAAATGATCGCCTGCGGTACCACCTCGTTTACGGAAATGTACAATGATCCCTGGATCATGGTGCAGCAATGCCTGGACTGCGGGATGAAGATCAACACCGGCCGTCCTTTCCTCTGCTTCGATCCGGAGGAAACGCTGGATAAGAGCGAACGCGCCCAGAGCGGCTTCGCGATGTTTGACGAGATGCATCTTGCCGGCAGCGGAAGGATCCGCATCGATTTCCCCATCCATGCGGAGTATACCAATCAGTCTGAACCGGTGCGTGCCTACAGCAGGGAGGTCCTAAAGCGCGGCGGGCGTATCCATCTGCATCTTTCCGAAACAGCGGCCGAGGTCGAAAACTGCCAGGCAAAATACGGTGAGACACCGCCGGAATTCTTTGCTTCCCGCGGCACCTTTGATTCCCCCGTCTACGCCGCACACTGCGTCCATCTTAGTGAGAGCGACCTGGAGATCATGAAATTGCATCATGTTACCCCTGTGCATTGCCCGAGCAGCAATATGAAGCTCGCGAGCGGCGCCGCGCCGGTAAGACGGTGGATCGACGAAGGACTCTCTCCTGCCCTCGGAACGGACGGCTGCGCCAGCAACAACAATCTGAATATGTTCGAGGAAATGCATCTGGCCGCTATGCTGGCCAAGGTGGAGACCGGAAATGCAAACGCCCTGAGTGCGCGGGAAGTGCTTGCCATGGCAACGCGAAACGGCGCCCTTGCACAGGGCAGAGATGACACCGGCATTCTTGATGTCGGGATGAAAGCGGATCTCTGCGCCGTTTCCGTGAAGGCGCCGCATATGTTTCCGGACTTTGATCCCGCCGAGCTTCTGGTCTATTCCGCGCAGGGAAGCGACGTCTGCCTTACGCTTGCGGATGGCAGGATCCTGTATGAAGACGGAGAATATAAGACGCTGGACCGTGAAAAGATCATGCGCGATGCGCAGGACGCAGTCAGAAAATTATACTCGTAATAACCAGTCCAGCCGCATAAAAGGGGAGCAGCCTGTACGCCGCTCCCCTGTTTCTTTGCTGTTGCATTCAGATCTTTTTGATATAGGACCGTCTTCTTTTATGGATCTGGCGTTTGAAGCGCTTCCACTGGTTCTGGATGGCAAAGTTATCTTCCAGATTCAGATTCGTCTCGGCATATTCGATCCCCCTGTCGATCAGCATATGATTCATCATTGCACAGATAATCACACTGACGCCGCGGTTTGCCCAGCTCGGATCCACACCGATCAGACCAAGGTCTATGACCTTCGGGTGATTGATGGCCTTAAGCAATTTGACCAGTGTCCACGGATAAAGGTGCCCGCCGGACCCGACCAGCGCTCCCGCGATCGAGGGAAAACATAGACCGAAAGCGACCGGGTTTTCGTCTTCATCAAGAAGGATCCCGACAAAGTCCATCTTGATGATCATTCTGAAATTGTCGATCAGCATGTTTTTCATGCCTTCCGTCAGATCTACCGTTCCGTAGAGCTTCGCATAGCTCGAATCGATCAGCTGAAAGACCTTATCCGCATATTTATTGATGAATTCGTTGATGTTTTTCGCTTCGCCGAAATGCAGCTTATAGCGATCCATCATTTTCTTTCCCAGCCGGTCCATCTGTTCGATGTACTCCGGATCGGGCTGAATGCGGCTCTCATTCCAGTCCACTTCTTTTGCGTAGCCGCAGTTTTCGATCAGTTTTCCGTAATAAGGGAAGTTATACTGCTCTTCGAAGGTGGCAAGATACTCAAAGCCTTCGACCAGCAGCCCTTCCCGTTCAAGGTCGGAAAAGCCAAGCGGGCCGCAGACCTCTTCCATGCCCTTGGAGCGTCCCCACTCTTCCAGCGCCTTAAAGAGGGCGTCTGCCACATCCTGCCGGTCGATGGCATCAAAGCGCGTAAAGCGGATACGCTTTTCCCCGCGCTTTTCATTGCTGGCCTTCTGCAGGATGCCGGAGATCCGTCCCACGGTCTTTCCGTCTTCTTCAGCGAGGAAATAGACCGCCTCGCTGGTGTCGTAGTAAATATAATCGGGACGAAAGATCTTTTTCTCATCACCGTAGAGCGGGGGAACAAAGTTTGGTTCATCCTGATACAGGCGCAGCGGGAAGTTCAGAAACTCCCGCTGATCCCGTTTTGACGATACTTCTCGTATTTTGATCATATCATTCCTTTCATCCTTTGCATGAAATGTGTGATAACTTCATCTTGCTTCACGTTTCAAAGGACTTTGATCACTCCATATCTTCGAGGGCTTCCAGCCCTTTCTTCGCGATCGGCTTGGAATCGCCATGCTTCACAAACAGCATGGTCACGAAGGCCAGGCAGACAAAGATCGTTGCATAAGGGAACAGGATCTTCATCCCCATCTTATCCATCAGGAAGCCGCTCACCATAGGGGTGGCCACCTGCGCAGCCATGGACGCCGTGTAATAGAAGCCGGTATATTTGCCGATATTCGCTCCGCTTGCCAGTTCCACGACCATCGGGAAGGAGTTCACGTTGATCGTTGCCCAGGCAATGCCGGCCAGGGCAAAGAAGACGTTCATCAGCATGGTCGGACTTTCCGAGGTCATGACTGAAGCCGCGCCGAAGGCCACGGCCAGCATGATCACACCGGCGAGGATCGTCTTTTTACGGCCCACCTTGGAAGCGATCATGCCGACCGGCAGGTACGCCACGATGGCCGCGCCCTGCGCGATCATCAGGGTCAGATTGTAGTCCTTATGTAGAATATTGCTGGCGTAGACCGAGTATTTGCTGGTCACCGCGTTGTAGCCGAAAAACCACAGCACGATAGAGCCCAGTATAAACAGCAGTGAACGCTTTTCTTCCGGAGATAAGCCTCTGTTTCCTCCTGCTTCATCTTCCGCAGATTCCTCAATGCCGTACTTCACGCTGTCTTCGCGCATCTCTTTTGCCCACTGCGGCTCACGTACCGTCAGCATGAAGATGAGAAGGGACAGAAGCATGATCCCGGCGATCACGGAGAAATACATGGTGTAGCTCATCAGGGAATTGCGCACCGCAGAGGTGGCAAACACGATGCCGAGCCCCAGAACGATGATGCCGCCGAAGGTCCCCATCAGGTTGATGATCGCGTTCGCCTTTGAGCGAAGCGGCTTCATGGTCACATCAGGCATGAGGGCGACAGCCGGGCTTCGGAAGGTCGCCATGCTGATCAGCATGATCAGCAAAATAATGATAAACAGCAGAAGCGTTCCCGGTTCCGAGGCGGTAACCGCAGCCGCATAGGCCTGACGTGCCGGGACCACATAGTTCGTATAATCGGGATTGGTCACGGTCTTCCCGTCTTTTTCGATCTGTGAACGGATCGCAGTGAACTGGTCTTCCGTATACAGCGTCTTCAGAGAAAAGGTCTCGCCTCCCGGCGTCATCAGCTCTTCATCCGCTTCTTTTTCGTAGATCTCCGCAAGTGCAGCCGGATCGTCGATCTTCGCGACTTTATTGATCTTTTTCAGCTGAGCGGCGTCCACAAAGGACAGGCAGATCAGCATGATGGCGGCCAGGATCGTTCCCACCAGAATAAACGGCGTGCGGCGTCCCAATTTGGTTTTCACTTTGTCGGAGATAGAGCCGAACAGCGGCAGCATGAAAAGAGCCAGGATATTGTCGAGGGCCATGATCACGCCGGACCAGGTCTGCTTCATGCCGAATTTGTTCGTGAGGATAAGCGGGATCGTATTGTCATACGCCTGCCAGAAGGCGCAGATCAGGAAGAAGGCAAAGCCCACAAGGATCGTGCGTTTATAATTCAGTTTCATCGAAATGCTCCCCTCTGCGCATGAGAACCGCGCTGTATAGTGATAGGTTTATCGTGATATCTTAATGCAGGATCTCTTCTGCAACCTCCAAAACGGAGGGAAAGATCCAGGTC
This sequence comes from uncultured Lachnospiraceae bacterium, assembly GCA_902803355.1. Lineage (GTDB taxonomy): Bacteria > Bacillota > Clostridia > Lachnospirales > Lachnospiraceae > UBA6987. The sequence continues at coordinate 15,562 of CADCPP010000093.1, forward strand.
GGCGTGATGCCGAAGGAATCGATATCCGCCATCGTGCCCTCCCCGCTCAGGACAAACACACTGTCGATCCCGGCATTTGCGCCGCTCGCGATATCGGTATAGATACGATCTCCGATCACCACCGTATCTTCCCGGGATACGCCGGTCCGTTCCATGGCCAGCTCCAGCATGGCCGTCTCCGGTTTGCCGATGATGCGCGGCCGCTTCCCGCTGGCGCGGAAGATCATCTCACAGATGCTGCCGCAGTCGGGGACTGAGCCGAATTCGGTGGGACAGACCCAGTCAGGATTCGTGGCATAGTAAGGAATATCCGGTCTTTCGGCCAGCAGGCGGCAAGTATCCTCCAGCTTCCGGAAGGTCAGTTCCCGGTCAAAACCGATCAGCAGATAATCAGCGTTTTGCCAGTCCTCTCCGCTCACGGACAGACCGGCCTCTTCCATCTGCCCCATCAGGGAGACCGTGCCGACAACGAAGCCCTTCTTCCCGGGCTGTTCCTTTTTCAGCAGGTCGATCGCAGCATCTGCGCTGGTCAGAAATTCCTCCGGTTTTGCCAGGATCCCGAAATGCTTCAGGCGGTAGATATAGGCATCCGTTCCGCGGGAGGAATTATTGGTCAGATAAAGATACTGTCCTCCGCTTTCACGGATCGCACGCAAAAACTGCGGAACGCCCGGAAAAAGACTGTCTCCCAGGTAAAGAGTCCCGTCCATATCCAGCAGCCACAGGCGTTTATCCCGCAAACACTTCATATAGCCTCCCGCGCGGAAGTCCGCGCAAAACTGTATTTAAGTTTACACAATTCTAAAGATTTTGTAAAGAGAGAAAGCGCTCTTTTTCCGGTGGACAAGACGATGCAGCAGTGTTATAATCTCATGGACTATGGAATAATATGAAGGAACAGGCATGGAAAAGATTTCCGAACTGATTGCAATACCGCTTGGCGCCGTCATGGACTGGTGCTACAGCTTTTTGAATAATTACGGACTGGCCATTTTACTTTTTACCCTGATCTCCAAGATCATTCTTCTTCCGGTATCCGTCTGGGTCCAGAAGAATTCGATCAAAATGGTCCAGATCCAGCCGGCGGTGAACCGGATCAAAGCAAAATACTACGGCGATGCGGATACCATTGCCGAAGAGCAGGCCAAAATGTATAAGGATGTTCATTACCGGCCGATGCTCACCCTTGTTCCGCTGTTTATCCAGATCGTGCTGCTGCTTGGCGTCGTCGCGGTCATCCGTGCAAGGATCGGCAGCGGCTATGATATGAACTTCCTGGGCTTCGATCTTTCTCTGGTCCCTTCCGAGGCCATGGGAAAGATGCTTGTTGTCCCCTTTGCCGCCGCGCTTTCCGCCGCGCTTTTATGCATTGCTCAGAACCATTCCAATGTCCTTCAGGCGGAGCAGAACAAGCTGAGCCAGTGGGGCATGTCGATCCTTTCTGTCGGCCTTTCCCTGTTTCTCGGCTTTTTTGTGCCGGGAGGCATCGGTCTTTACTGGATCGCCAGCAATCTGTTTGCCATCCTTCAGCTGTATCTGCTGAATGCCGCCATTCCGCCGAAGAAATATGTGGACTATGACGAGCTTGAGGCAAGCCGCAAAGCGCTCGCCGAGCTGGACAAGCTGAACGCCGGACAGGTCATCTCCAAAGAAGACAAAGCCCGCGAAAAAGCCGATTACAAGCGATTCTTCTCCATCAACAACAAACACCTGGTCTTCTATTCGGAACGCAGCGGCTTTTACCGCTATTATAAAGACATGATCGAGGTCCTGCTGAAAAAGACCAATGTCAAGATCCATTATGTGACCAACGATCCCAAGGATCAGATCTTTGAACTGGCCAAGGCTGAGCCGCGCATCCTTCCCTACTATATCTCCATCAAAAAGATGGTCACGCTGATGATGCGGTTGGAATGCGATCTTATGGTCATGACCACCCCGGATCTGGATAATTTCTACCTGAAACGGTCGCTCATGAAGAAGGATATCGAGTATATCTACGTGCCTCACGATCCTTCGAGCATGCATATGGGCTTCCGCGATCACGCGCTTGACCATTTTGATACCGTATTCATGACCGGACCTCATATCAAAGAAGAAGTCCGTGCGACGGAAAAGCTGTACGGCACGAAGGAAAAGACGCTGGTCGAATTCGGTTATCCGCTGATGGATGAACTGGCGGAAGGCGCCGCCTCTCTTCCCACAAGCCATGATGGGCCAAAGCAGATCCTGATCGCCCCCAGCTGGCAGGAGGACAATCTTCTGGACAGCGTGGCAGACGAACTGATCGAAAGTCTGTACGGCGCCGGCTTCCGCGTGATCGTGCGGCCGCATCCAGAATATGCCAAGCGCTGGCCGGAAAAGCTGAAGATGCTGAAGGAAAAATACGCGGACAAAGAGGGCGACCGCCTTGTTTTCGAGTATGATTTCTCCGCATCCTCTTCGGTCTACTCTTCCGACCTGCTCATCACCGACTGGTCCGGCATCGGCATCGAATTCGGTCTGGCTACCGGGAAACCGGTCATGTTCGTCAACACCAAGATGAAAGTGGAAAATCCCAACTGGGAAGCCATCGGCATCACCCCTCAGGAGATCAGGCTTCGCAGCGTTTTGGGAAAAGCAATAGAAAAAGACGAGGCAGCGCATGCGGACCAGATCGCTGCGCAGCTGCTGGCAAAGCCGTCGTCTCCGGAAGATGCGGCCGCCTTGCGGGAACAATATTTCTATCATTCCGGCAGTCACGGAAGCTACGGCGCGAAATATCTTATCGAGCGCCTGACCCATAAATCAAAAAGTTAAGTGAGGAATCAAACTATGATTATTTTACCGCTTTACATCGACGTTGCGGTCATGAGTGCCACGATCGAAGCCATCGTCGGTGTCGTGATCGCTGTCAGCGCCTTTCTGATCATCCGTTTCCGCAAAGCCAAAAAGAAGGTTCAGGAGACCCTGCATCTGGAAGACACCAAAGAGACCGAAGAAGACGTTGTTCTGCTTGATGACAATGCAGAAAAAGCGTCTGAATCTGCTGATCAGCCTGAGGATTGACCCTGCAAACGGAGTGTTGTGATGAAAGACATGCCCATTGTGGCTCTGATGTATGATTTTGACCGTACGCTCTCCCCTCGCGACATGGAGGAATATGCCTTCATCCCGGGGCTCGGCATGAGCGCCGCCGAATTCTGGAGCCGGTGCAACGAAACAGCCATCCGTTATGAAATGGACGGCATTCTGGCCTACATGCTGATGATGCTGCAGCTTTCCGAAGGAAAGCAGCTGGTCACGCGCGGCACCCTGAACGCTGTCGGAAAGCATGTGGAACTCTTCCCCGGCGTCGACAGCTGGTTTTCCCGCGTCAACGCTTACGCGAAGGCGAAAGGGCTTCAGGCAGAACATTACAGCATCTCCTCCGGGATCAAAGAGATCATCGAAGGAACATCCATCGCCGATCAGTTCAAGAAGATCTATGCTGCCTCGTTCTGCTACAACGACAACGGCGTGCCTTTCTGGCCTGCGACAGCCGTCAATTATACGTCAAAAACGCAGTTTATCTACCGTATCAATAAAGGTGTGCTGGATATCAATGAGGACAAGCTGCTGAATGAACATATGGCCGAGGAGGATAAACGCGTTCCCTTCTCTCATATGATCTATATCGGCGACGGGATCACGGATGTGCCCTGTATGAAGCTGACAAAAGAAAACGGAGGCCATTCCATCGGGATCTACCACAAGGATGCGGAAGTCGCAAAGCGCCTGCTCCAGTACGACCGTGTGGACTGCATCGTTCCGGCGGACTACCGGGAAGGCAGCGAGATCGAACGAACGGTATTTCAGCTGATCGACGAAATGGCTAAAAAAATCGAAGAATAGGATGAGAAAAGCAATGTTCAAAAAGAAAAAAAGGCCTGTGAAAGCGTCCGGAAAACATAAGATCACCAGGCGTCAGGTCCTGGCTGCCTTTGACCTGGAATGGGTCGATACCGCACTGAAGCTTGTCAAATATGTGCTCCTGTTTTTCCTGTTTGTCGCAGTTCCGCTTGCCGCTCTCTTTCTGTATGCCCTGCAGTGCCGCAGCGGCCAGAAAGGCCTTGAGCCGCTTAAGAAGTTCCGCTATGCCCACCGCGGCCTGCACCACGACAACAAACCTGAAAACAGCCTTGCGGCATTTCAGGAAGCACTGGATCACGGCTACGGCGTGGAACTGGATGTGCATCTGCTGAAAGACGGAAGCCTCGCCGTTGTGCACGACAGTCATTTGGGACGCATGTGCGGCGCGGATATTCTGATCGAAGATCTTACTGCGGAAGATCTGCCGAAACTGAAGCTGGATTATACGGACGAAAGCGTTCCGCTGTTTGAAGATGTTCTGAAGCTCTTTGACGGCCGTCCCGAGCCGATCATTGTCGAACTGAAGGTTGCAGGAAACAATTACAAGGAACTGACTAAAGCGAGCATGGACCTGCTTGACCGCTATAATGTGCAGTTCTGTGTTGAAAGCTTTGATCCCCGCGTGGTCAGCTGGCTGCGCAGCAACAGACCCGACGTCATCCGCGGTCAGCTGTCCGAAGACCTGACAAAACCGGGAGTAAATGCGGGATCAGCCAAAAAAGCACAGCTGTGGCTGGTCAAACACCTCCTCTGCAACCTCATCGGCTGCCCGGATTTCATCGCTTACAACTATCAGCACCGCTCGATCCCCGAGCTGCAGATCTGCCGGAAGCTGTATCATGTGCAGGAGGTCAACTGGACGATCAGGACTCCGGAAGACCTGGAAAAGATGGAAAAGCTCGGCAACATCGTGATCTTCGAAAACTTCGGGTGGTAAATGCAGATAATTCTCTCGATACAAAAAAAGAGCCTGTGAAAAAATGAGGAGTCATTTGTTCACAGGCTTCTTTTTTTACTGCGCTGTGTTTCACAGCCCCCTTTGCAATCTTCCTTTTGGCGAGTGCGCAGCACTCCTATGTGTCTGCAGCTGATAACTGACTCTCCTCGTCTGTTATGCTATGATTTTCGCCTCCTGCAGTTTCAGGATTGTCGGATGCCATGCGGCAAAGACTTCCGTCTCGTGTGCTGCGCAAAGGATCAAACCGCCCTTCATTTCCTCCGTGATCAGTGCCGCGGCGGTCTCCTTCATGGCTTCGTCCAGGCCGTTGAAGGGTTCGTCAAGCAGCAGGATATCCGGTTCCGCGCACAGGGCGCGGGCGATCGCCGTGCGTCTGCGCATGCCACCGGAAAGGGACGCAGGATAAGCGTTTTCTTCTCCTGAGAGACCGAGAGCCTGCAGCAAGACGTCTGCTTTTTCTTTGTTTCCGCACTCAAGCATCACATTTCCCAGAACAGTTTTCCATGGGAGAAGCCGGTCCTCCTGAAAGACCATTCGAAGCCGTTTCCCCGCTTCTGTTTCGATGCGGCCGCTGTCCGGCTGTTCCAGGCCGGCAGCCAGACGCAGCAGCGTCGTTTTGCCGATCCCGGACGGTCCGGTGAGCAGATAAAAGCCTTTATCAAAAGTTAAGGAAACCTCTTTTACGATCTGCTTTTCGCCGTAGGCTTTCGTTACCTGTTCAAAACGGATCATGCCAGCCTCCTTCCCCTCGCTTCGATGCGCTTAAAGAACAGTGCAAGCAGGCGTTCAAGGCACATGCTGATCAGGATCACGCACAGCGTCCAGGCCAGCATTTCCGGCGTTTCCAGATAGATTTTTGCCCGGTACAGCATACCGCCCACGGATAACGGCGGCGCCGCCAGAACTTCGGCAGCGATCCCGGCTTTCCAGGCCAGTCCCATTGCGGTTACCGCTGCCGGCAGGAAAAACTTCAGCAGCGACGGCAGGTAGATCTCATTCCGCTGCCAGCGTTTCGAAAGCGCAAAGACCTGCGCCATTTCCAAAAGCTCCCGGTCGGTCTCCTCAAGTCCCTTGACGCAGTTAGCCCAGATGAGCGGGCAGACCATGATCGCGGTAATCATGACCGGAATCGCGCTGTTTGCCGCAAAAAAGAGCAGCAGAATGATAAATGATGCGACCGGCGTCGCCTTCAGGACGCTCATGAGCGGCCGGATCAAGACAGCGGCCAGCCAGCTTTTCTGCGTCAACAGCGTGAGGATCACTCCCAGCAGAACACCGGCAGCGTAGCCGCCGATGATCCTTAAGAATGACATCCCGACCGTCAGCCAGAAGCTGCTCTTCCCCATCAGCTTCAGCAGTACGCCGAACACCTCAAGCGGCGGTGACAGGATCACGCTTTGCCGCACAAAAGACGCCAAAAGCTGCCAGACGGCCAGCCAGAATACGGCGGCCAGTCCAGCAGCAAGCCATTTTTCCCTTATAGCGGGGGCTTTTTTATTTTGCGAAGTAGAAAGCATCATCGGGCAGTTTGCCGCCCACTGCGGCAGGGTCAAAATCAAACAGGATCTGGTAGAACGGCGCGATCTGCGTCTTCATTTCCTCGCCGGTCACAAAGCAAAGCTTGGAATTCGGCAGAGCCTTTTTGGCAACAGCCGCCTTCGGGATGATCGTGAAGCGTTCACACAGCGCCGCGGCATCATCAGCATTAGCCGGATCACTCATATACTGAATGGAAGCTTCATATTCCTTCAGGAATGCGGCAACCGCTTCCGGGTGCTCTTCGGCAAATGCCTTCCGGACCACCACGCAGCCCATTGAAAGGGTGCAGTCCGACTGACCGCGCTTTTCGACCGCCTTGTTCCATTCTTCCGTCAGATCAAGCGCGATCGAGAGGCCTTCGACCTTGCTGAGCGCCGCCGTGACCTTCGGTTCGGGCAGAACGGCGATCTTCGCCTTGCTGGAGGCAACTGCCGCGATCACGGCATCATGCTCCGCCTCGTAGACCACTTCCACCTCATCCTTCAGTCCGTAAGCATCCAGAATGTAGCTGAGGACATATTCCGGAACCGCTGCCTGACCGGAAGAATAAACAGTTTTGCCCTTAAGGTCTTCCACAGACGCAACGATTTCGCCGGGCGCAGTCAGCAGGTAGAGCACGCCGAGCGTGTTCAACGCCAGCAGATTGACGGCACCGTTTGTTTTCTGATACAGCACAGCCGCCAGGTTGGTCGGCACCGCCGCAATATCCAGCTCGCCGCTGATCAGCTTCGGAGCAGCATCGGTCGGCGCATTAAAGAGGGTCGGCACATATTCATTCGCACTGCTGCCGGCTTCATTATCTGCAAGCAGCTTCGCCGCGCCCATCCCGGTCGGTCCTGCCAGCAGACCGAAATTCACTTTGGTTCTTTCCACGGCCTCACTGGCTGCCTGAACGGTGCTTTCAGGGGCGGTCGTTTCCGGTTCCGTCGTTTCGGGCATCGTGCTTTCCGCAGCCGTGCTCGCAGCGCTTGCCGCTTCAGAGGTGCTTTCCGCAGGGGTCGTGTCGGCTTTGCTATCCAGCGTCCTGGTGCCGCAGGCAGAAAGCAGCAAGCACAGCGCCAGAAGCAGACTGATGGTTTTCTTCATCTTGGTTCTCCTTAACAAAATGTATTTTGTAATCCTTCCCGGTCTGAAATACAGATGTTCCCCTCTTCCCTTGTGATCAGACCTTTTCCCTGCAGTGAGTTCAGTGCACGGTAAAAGGTCGCCCGGCTCATATCCAGAGCCACGGCGGCCTTGCTGGCATTAAGAGGGAAACGGTCTCCCCTGCCCTCTGCAAGTTCGTAGAGAAGTCTTGCCACGCGCGCAGCCGGCTCCGCTCCGGTACAGCGGCTGATCACCGCATTCAAAAA
>CADCPP010000094.1 GCA_902803355.1 uncultured Lachnospiraceae bacterium
ACCGATGCCGGCAGCGTCTTAAGCCTGGATGCCTGCATGTCCGCCATCATGGGGATGGGATCCGTTCCTTCGCCGCTGGTGTTCCGGGCGGCTACGGAGATGCCGGCGCGCGCGCTGGGGCTCTTTGACGAGATCGGCAGCATTGCCGCAGGAAAACGGGCCGATCTTGCCGTTCTGGACCTGCATACCTACAATGTGCAGTCCGTGTTCAAGAACGGAAAAATGGTCTATGATGAAAGGAAAGAATACATTTGAAGCTGGGTATTTCTGAAATTCTAGTGATCCTGGTCGTGATCCTGTTTGTGCTCGGACCGGATAAGATCCCCGATTTTATGAAAAAGATCGGAGAAGGCCTTAGGGCGTTCCGCAGCGCGACCAGCGGCGTGACCAAAGAGATCCGTGAGAATGTGATCGAACCGCTCAATGAAGCGCAGGCTCCTCTCCGCGAAGCCATGGAGCCGATCAATGAGATCCGTTCGGAGATCAATCAGATCACGGGCGATATTCGAAAAGATGCACAGGAAATGGCAGACAGCCTGAATCAGGAAGTAAAGTCCGTAACGGATGAGCTGAATCAGACGGGAAGCGCCGTGAAAGAAGCAGCGGAAAATGCAGCTTCCGCAGCAGCCGGAACAGAGAGCGCGGAGACTGATCAGCATGCAGGCGAGGCAGAAGAGGACAGACCGGATCCTGCCGGGGAAGAAGCGTCCGCTATTTCTCCCGAAAAAGCTGCAGCCGAAACAGCTTCCTCTCAGATGACCAAAGAGGAAGCCGCGCGCCGGGTCGCAGAAGCCGAAAAAGCGCTTGCGGAAGCCAGACAGGCGCTGTCACTTGCCGCGGAAGCCGACACAGAAAAAGAAGTAGACAATTCCAAAGAAATCATATAAAATATCGACTGAAGTTTTAGGAGGAGATCATTCATATGGACATGAAATTCCTGACGTTATTCACCATGGGCCCTCTGGAATGGGTCATTATCGGCGTTGTCGTCCTGCTGGTATTAGGGCCTACCCAGATCCCGAAGCTGGCCAAAATGTTCGGAAAGGCGTCCAAAAAGTTTAAGGAAGGCCTGGAAGATGAGGATGAGAAAGAGGAGAAGAAGTCTTCAGTGAAGAAGGCAAGCGCTGATGACGATGACGAAGCATAAGAAGGCGAAAGAATCAAACAGCGAAGGCATGATGACGGTGTCCGGGCATCTGAAAGAGATGCGGAACCGGATCGCCGTGATCCTTCTGGTCTTCATCATTGCCGTGGTCGCGTTTATTACGATCGCACCGCGGCTTGTGATGTTTTTCCAGGAGATGGGGACGCGCTACGGATACGAATTCGTCTTTATCGCGCCGCAGGAGCTGCTGATGCAGCAATTCCGCGTGGCGGTGGTAGGCGCTCTGGTCATTGCCTCCCCGGTGATCCTTTACGAGCTGTATGCGTTTGCCCGGCCGGGACTGACGAAAAGCGAAAGCGGCGTTCTTCGGATCGCCCTGCTTTTCGGTTTGTTCTTTTTCTGCCTTGGCCTGCTGTTCGCTTATTTCATCGCCCTGCCCTTTATGCTGAACTTCCTGATCAGCCTGCAGTATGATCAGGCGCTGCAGGAGTCCATCAAGGCCTCCATCAGCATCGCCAGTTATCTGGACTTTGTTCTGCTGATGTTCATCATTTTCGGCTGCATGTTCGAAATGCCGCTGATCAGCGTCGTGCTGTCCCGCCTGGGACTGCTCACGCCAAAGATGATGAACAGCTTACGTCCCTACGCGATTATTGTCATCTTTATCGTGGCAGCCATCGTGACGCCCCCGGACGTGGCGTCGCAGATCATGGTGGCTGTCCCCATGATCCTGCTGTATCTGCTCAGTACACTGCTCTGTAAGATCTTTTATAAAAAGCGCAAACAGAAGCAGGCCGAAGCAGAAGAGGCTCTTGATGAGGATGACGAGTAAACCAGTTTCCCCTGTTGTTTACAACAACAAAACAATACATCTAAGAGGAGAAGAAGAATGAGCAAGAAAGAAATCTCTCGCCGCCTGTTCCTGAAGGGCACTGCTGCTGCCGGCGCTACCGTCGCTGCGGCTTCCCTGCTTGCAGGCTGCGGAACCGAGCCCACCCCTTCAACTGTTGCCCCGACTCAGCCCGCTTCCACGGCTGCCCCGACAACAGCCCCTACCGTGCCTCAGACCACTGCTGCCCCCACCGAACCGGCGACCACTCAGGCGCCTGAACCCGAATTCGTGTGGGAGACCGGCGTGACCGATGCACAGTCCGTTACCGGCGATCCTAATCGCACCTGGACCCTCTGGGATCCGAAGGATCCTGACAAGAACCTGATCCGCGAAGGCCGCGGCGACATCGGTGAAAACGGTGCCGTGTCCAGCCCGGATGCCTGGTCTGCCTGGGCAGGCGTGCAGGTCATGCAGGCCGGCGGCAACGCGGTTGACGCTGCTGCGGCAGTTGCCTTCGCGATCTCCGTCTGCGACCCTCAGCACTCCGGCATCGGCGGTGGCGGTTTCATGACTGCCCGCTTTGCCAACGGCGACATCAAGTTCATCAACTTCCGTGAGTACGCTCCGGAACTGGCCCGCGACGGTTATTGGTGGCCTGTTTACAAGGATGAAGAAAAAGGCCGCTGGATGGTCGTCGGCAACGCCAACATGACCGGCGGCCGTGCGATCGGCGTGCCCGGCACCGTGGCCGGCATGAAGTATGCCGTCGACAACTACGGCTCCGGCAAGCTGTCCTGGAAAGAACTGATCCAGCCCGCTGTCGACCTGGCCGAAAAAGGCTTCTGGCTTGGTCCGACCACCAGCGGCTGCCTGGGCGACAACTATCAGGCTCTGCTGAACTATCCGGAATTCGGCTCTGTCTTCCTGCTGGATGACGAGACCACCGAAAAGCTGGAACGTGAACAGAACCGCTACTACACCGGCGACAAGTTCACCAACCC
>CADCPP010000095.1 GCA_902803355.1 uncultured Lachnospiraceae bacterium
ATCTTTTCCCTGTTCCAGTGAAAGACATGGCGCTTTTCTCCGATCTGGGTATAGCCGCTGGAGAGATAAAAGCCGCCCGGCCGGATACCGAGGGCCTCACAGCGGCCGATAAAGCCGCGAAGGCGAGCGTCCGCATCCCCCGCATCCGTATATTCCATGGTGCTGCCGCAGTAGCGGAAGGCCCAGTCAGGAACCGGCGCGATGCCGCCGCAGAGCGCGTTGAAGCGGCGGATGATCTCCATCGGACGCCCCAGGATCAGGTAAAAGACCATGTTTTCTTCTTCAAAACGAATGGAATTGAAGGGTTCGAAATAATTATCGTGTTCCTGCCCGAAATCGATCCTTCCGCTGCTTAAAGTGTCATAAAACAGCCCGTAGCTGCCGACCGCATTCTCGCAGATATAGAAGGGATAATGCTTGTAAAACGGGTCCATGGTCTCCGCCTTAAAGCCCATGGCATCGCCGGCAAAGAGCATGAAGCTCCTGCCGTTTTTATTCACGGCTCCGCCTTTATCACCGAGGCCGAAGATCCGCTGCGTCTCTTCTCTGCGGGTAAAATGGACGCTGCCGTCCCCGAGCTCGCCGGCAAAATTATAGGCAAGGCCGTCGCGGTCCCGGTAAAGAATGCCCCTCTCATTTTCCGCCGTGATGCGGAAATTACGCTTTTCGATGCGGAAGCGCACCCCGGAGAGGGTAAAGCCGATGCTGTCCCCCTCTTCCGTGACCGCCGGTTCCGCCTTGGCAAAGCCGTCCGTACTCAGCTTTTCCCGGCCCTTAAGCGGCATCGCGCCGTCCGGGCAGACGCTCCAGGAAGGCAGAAGGCGCGTGCCGTCCTTCACGAGAGCGACCCGCAGCATATGGTCAAAAAAATCAAGGCGCATGGAGACGCCGTCCGCCCTGTATATGCGGAAGGACGCTTCGGCCTTGCTTAAAACAAAATCGTGGATGAATTTCATTGCCCGCCTTACCTTCCGTCCTTCGGATCGCCTTTGGTCAGCATGTTTTTCGTCATTTTAACGTAATCCGGGTGTCCCATGGCCGTCTTTTTCGGGCCAAGGCAAAGCGCAGCCGAAGAGGTCTTTCCTGCCGGTCTCCAGGCCGGCAACCCTTCTCCGTTCGGATCGCCCGTCCTTGCGAAACTGGCCGCATAGTCCATCATCTGAGCAGAGACTTCCCTATCCCGCGCCCCGTACGGCCGCCAGGAGCCCTGCAGCGTTCCGAACATATAGCGCAGGTCGCTGGAATGAAACGCCGCGTTGTGATCTCCGGGCGCGTCCAGGTCAAAATAATACAGATACGCCCCGTTTGCCTTCCCGAACACGGTCCCGATATGCGCCATGATAGGGGCATACATATCGTTGTTCGTAAAGCCGATCATATAGGGGATCTTCAGCGGGTCGCGGATCAGCTGATCAACGGGCGCCTTGATGAGTGCGCCGTCCACGACCGGCATGGTATGGTAGACCGCGTCTTTCCGCTGCTGTTTCAGCGCGTATTCCGCGCTCAGCAGCTCTTTGATCCCCAGCTTTTTCAGCTGCTCAAGGCTCTCGCAGCCCGCAAGTGCCATCAGGTCCTTCCAGTAGCTTCTCGTCTCTTCTGCCGCCCTCGGCAGGGCAAAACGCGGGAACAGTCCTCCGCCGGACATCATGACCGCCTTCTGAAAGAGGCCTTCAAGCTCATGGTTTAGGCAAAGATACTGGATCGAGATGGCGCCGGCACTCTGTCCCATTAACGTGATGTTGTCCGGATCGCCGCCGAAATCGCTGATATGCTCCCTGACCCAGCGGACCGCGGTCAGCTGATCGTCCAGACCAAAATTGCCTTCCCGTCCGTATGCCGCTTTCACCTCTTCATGCGTCAGATAGCCCAGGATGCCCACCCGGTAATTGACAAAAACGGTCAGAATGCCGCGCGCGGCCAGGGCATCGCCCCGAAACGGCGCCTCCATATTGGAGCCCGAATTAAAGCCGCCGCCGTGAAAAAAGACGATGACCGGACAGTCCTTCGCCTGTTTCGGTACATAGAGATTCAGGTTCAGGCAGTCTTCCTCATAAACAAAGCGCAGCCCCTCCCTAAACTCCTTCTGATAAAAGCGGCGTTCCGGATTCTCAAGCTGCGGAAAATACTGCCGGTACTGCGGGCAGGAAGCGCCAAAGGAGGTGCAGTCCCGCTCCCCTTCCCACGCGCGCAAGGGCTCCGCATAGCCAAAGCGCTCTGCCCGGGCGTAGGGAACGCCCAGAAATGCGTCGCACGTCTCTTTCTCTATGCCCCGAAGGGTCCCTGCCGATGTTTTGCGTACAGCCATATTCACATCCTTCTTGACGAAGCTTTTTTACGTCCTTATTATACAGACTGCCATGGATTTTTCAACATGATTCTGGGCAGGCCGCTCTGCTTTCCCCTTGCCAGGCGCTGAAAAACAGCGTATGATGATCCTGCAAACCATGTTCCTTTTTCAGGGGAGGATCAGACGTGAACGAAGCCTTGCTGAACAAGCTTTCTGCCGTGACAGAGGAGGAAAAAAAGATCCTTGCCGGCCAGGCGCAGATCGACCGCGGCCTGTATATGGACGGCACGCGGGACGTGATCTCCGGCGACAAGCTGCTGCTGTCCGGGAGGATCATCGCGATCCGTCCGCACACCCGCTTTATCGACTTTCCCGAGCACTGCCACGACTATGTGGAAATGGTCTACATGTGCTCCGGCTCAACGCGCCATATCGTGAACGGTACGGAGCTTATGCTGCGTGAGGGAGAGCTGCTGATGCTGGACCAGCATGTCCGCCACTCCATTGCCCGGGCGGGTGAGCGCGATGTTGCCGTCAATTTCATCGTGCGCCCGGCATTCTTCTCCGGCACGCTGTCCTACCTTGGTGAAGAGGAAACGCCCCTGCGCCGCTTCGTGGTGAGCTGCCTGACCGGCGGAAGCGAAGCCGGATATCTGCTGTTCCGCGTGGCGGATGTGCTCCCGATCCAGAACCTGATCGAAAACCTGGTTTATACCCTGACGGAAGCCGTTCCCAACCGCCGCGGGATCCTGCAGGCCACCATGGGGCTTCTTTTCGCGCAGCTTCTCAATCACACCGACGCGCTGCAGTGCGAATCAGACCAGCAAAACGCGGTGCTGTCCGCCCTGCGCTATATCGAGGAGCATTACGCCGACGGAAGCCTCTCCGAGGTCGCAGATCACCTGCATTACGAGCTGCCTTATCTCTCCCGCCTGATCCGGAAAAGCACCGGAAAGAACTACACCGAGCTTCTTCAGGAAAAGCGCATAAGTCAGGCGGCCTGGCTGCTGCGCAACACCGAGCGCAAGGTCGATGAGATCTCCCTGTCCGTCGGCTATGAGAACGTCAGCTATTTTCACCGCCTCTTCGCGGCGCGCTTCGGCTGCTCGCCCAAAGCATACCGGGACGGCAAATAAGGACACTTTTTCAGACAAGTCCCGACATGGAAAGATCCCCCTTTATCCTGTATATTCAGTACAGTGGATAAAAGGGGGATTTTTGATGAAAACCTATCTTGCCATTGATATCGGCGCATCTTCCGGCCGGCACATCGCGGGCTGGATGGAGGACGGCCGCTTACAGACCGACGAGGTCTACCGCTTCCCCAACGCTGTCACGCCCGCAGAAGGGCATCTCACCTGGGATATCGACGCGCTTCTCTTTCATGTGAAGCAGGGCATCGCAGCGGCAAAGGAAAAATACCCGGAGATCGAAAGCCTTTCCATCGATACCTGGGGCGTCGACTACGTTCTGCTCCGCGGCAACCAGGAGATCCGCCCCTGCTATGCCTACCGGGATAGCCGCACCGAAGCCGTGATCCCGCAGGTTCATGAAAGCATGCCGTTTTCGGAGCTTTACCGGCGCACCGGCATCCAGTTTCAGCCATTCAACACCGTTTACCAGCTTTATGCAGACAAGCTGAGCGGGCGGCTGGAAGGCGCGACGGACTTTCTGATGATGCCGGAATACCTGATGTACAAGCTCTGCGGCGTGAAAAGCCATGAGTATACCAACGCCACCACCGGCGGCATGATCAATGCCGGGACGGGCACATACGATCCGGAGATCATCCGCGCGCTCGGGCTTCCCCCTCATCTGTTCGGAGAGCTGCAGCAGCCGGGAAGCGTCATCGGCGAATATGATGGCATCAAGCTCATGCTCTGCGCGACCCATGACACCGCTTCCGCCGTGGAAGGGATCCCGATGGAAGAAGATGCCCCGTATATCTCCTCCGGGACCTGGAGCCTTTTAGGCGTTAAGACGAAAAAGCCGATCACCGATGAAGCCAGTGAGCTTGCCAACTGGTCCAACGAAGGCGGCGTCGGATACACGCGCTACCAGAAAAACATCATGGGTATGTGGCTCGTGAACCGTCTGCGGGAGGAGCTTTGCGCGGACAAGCCGTGGGATGAGATCATTGACGAAGCCCGCTTGAGCCGCTTTGAAGAGACCGTGGATGCCGGCGCTGCCGCCTTCCTTGCGCCCGAGAGCATGAAGGCCGCGTTCGATGCGGCGCTCCCGGTAAAGCCGAAGGCTGCAGGTGATTACTTCCGCTGCGCCTACCGCAGCCTCGCACTGAGTTACATGAACGCGGTCCAGGAGCTGCAGCACAACACGAAACAGCATTATGATAAGCTCTTCATCGTGGGCGGAGGCGCGAAAAACACGTTTCTGAACGATCTTACCGAAAAAGCCACCGGAAAGACCGTGATTGCCCTGCCCATTGAGGCCACGGCGATCGGCAATCTGACCGTACAGATCAAAAACAGCAAGGAGGATGACAACTGATGTTAGTTGAAACGAAAGCCCGTATCGGCGTTTTTTCCATTGCACTGGGCGCCTATCTGCCCCAGTTCCCGAGCCTCGTTCCGGAATTTGAGGCGCAGTACGCCGACTTCAAAACACGCATTCCGGATACGGTAGAGCTCATTGACGGCGGCCTTGTGACCACCAAGGAAAAGGCCATGGAAGCAGGGGATAAGTTCCGCAGCGCGGACGTTGATCTGGTGATCCTCCAGCTGCTGACCTACGCCACCAGCTACAATATGCTTCCCGCCGTGCGTGATCTGGATGTTCCCGTCGTTCTGGTGAATCTCCAAAAGAAAAAGGCCCCGGATTACGCCAATACCGATACCGCGACCTGGCTGGGCGAACTCTACGCCTGCGGCGCCGTGGGTGAGATGGTGGCGGATCTTGAGCGCGCCGGCAAGCGCCACGCGGTCATCACCGGCGTCGTCGAAGGAGGCGATCCGGAAGTGGACGC
>CADCPP010000096.1 GCA_902803355.1 uncultured Lachnospiraceae bacterium
CAGCAGGAGGATGACGGCGCGGCCTCAGCCACTCTTGTTTTTTCCGCCTCAGGCCATGTGGTCACGCTGAGCGTGAGCTGGCCGGAAGAGGGCATGCTGCGCCTGGACATGGCCGGCGAAGAGGGCTGGGGCTATGAATTTGCCCTTCCTGCCTCTGCCGGAGAAGGGATCTTCGGCGGCGGCGAGCAGTACCGCAAGGTCAATCTTGCAGGCGAAAAGGTCGTCAATTTCGTTTCCGAACACATCAAGGCCAAGACCCTGGTGGAAAAGACCCTGCTGCCCCGCGCGCTGTACCGTGAAAAGGAGCATAAGGACATCGGCAGCTACGCGCCCATGCCCATCTTTGTGACGGACAGCGGCCTGATGATCCTCTTTGAGACGCCTGCTGACGGCATGAGCGATCTTACTGGCGATCCTTACCGCTTCAGCTTCGATGCCTGCCCGAAACGGCTCATTCTTTCACAGGCCGGAAGCTTCCGCGAGCAGGCCCGGCGCCTTGCGCGCCTTCATCCCGTCCGCGAGTATCTGCCTGACTGGTGCCTTGACGGCATGATCATCGGCGTGCAGGACGGAACGGCGCGCGTGCTTGAAAAGGCCTTTGCCCTGCAGGATGCCGGCGCGAAGGTAAGCGCGGTCTGGTGCCAGGACTGGTGCGGCGAGAACCGTACGGTCATGGGCAAGCAGGTCTGGTGGAACTGGGAGGTGAGCGAGGAGCTCTATCCCGGCCTGAAGGAGGCCATCGGGCAGCTGAACGAGAGAGGCATCCGCTTCCTCGCCTACATCAATCCGTATCTGGTGAAGGACGGCCGCCTGTACAACGAATGCAAAGAAAAAGGCTACCTGATCCGCAGGCAGGACGGCAGCATCTATCATATCAAATCGACCACCTTTGACGCCGGCATGCTGGACCTGACCGATCCGGCTGTGGTAAAATACGTGAAGGAAACGCTCATCCGCGACAACATGCTCGCGCTCGGCATCTCCGGCTGGATGGCGGATTTCGGCGAATATCTGCCCACGGACTGCGTGCTGCACGAGGGCGATCCGAAGACACTGCACAATATCTGGCCGCTGCTCTGGGCAAAGGTGAACCGCGAGGCCATCGAAGAATTCGGCAAAGGCGATGAGATGTTCTTCTCCCGCTCGGGCTATCTGGGCGTTCAGGAGTACGCACCCATCCTCTGGAACGGCGATCAGCACACCGACTGGACAAAGGACTACGGCATGCCCTGCGTGATGCCGGCCAGCTTCTCGCTTGGCTTTTCCGGCGTGCCGCTCGTGCACAGCGATATCGGCGGCTTCTTCTCCTTCATGAAGCTGAAGCGCGATAAGGAGCTCTTTATCCGCTGGATGGAGATGGACGCCTTTTCGCCGCTCATGCGCAGCCACGAGGCGATACGCCCCTGGGCGAACGCGCAGCCTTACGATGAGGAGATCGTTCCGTATACGGTGAGGCTGACGAACGTCCACACGGTGCTGAAGCCCTATCTGCAGCAGCTGCTTGAAGAGGCAAAGGAAGGCATCCCCGCCATGCGGCCGGACTTCTGGGAAGCCGGAAAGTATGCGGAGAGCAAGGATCCCTACGCCTATTTCCTGGGCGATGATCTCTTTGTCTGTCCCGTCATCGAACAAGGGGCAAAAACAAGGCGCGTGCATCTGCCGGAAGGAAAATGGATCGGCCTCTGGGACGGCGCGGAACATTATGGTCCCGTTTCGTTGACGGTGCAGGCGCCGCTCGGGCAGACCCCGGTGTTCTGCCGGGAAGACAGCAGATGGGCGGAAGTGTTTGAAGCACTGAAAAATATTGACAGTATCCCGGAAAGCAGAAAGAAGGGATAAACGAAAGCGGGATCTGACCTGCCGAGCGAGCGGGTCAAAGCTTTCGAAGAGACTTTTTCGTCTCTGAGAAAGGTTTCGGCCCGGCGCGAGGGAAGACGAATAAAGAGCAAGAAAGGACCTAAAAACAGTGGAAAAGTCGTACATTTCCCGCACGAGTGGGATCAAAGCCAAGGACAAGATCGGCTATGCCATGGGCGATCTGGCGTCCTGCCTGGTCTTCGGTCTTACCCAGAGCGTTCTGAACAAGTATTATACGGACGTTCTGGAGATCAGCGTGTTAAGCGTCATGATCATGACCATCGTAGCCCGTATCTGGGATGCCATCAACGACCCGATCTGGGGCCGCATCATCGACGGCGCGAAGCCGGCAAAGGACGGCCGCTACCGCAGGTTCATCAAGTCCTTCGCGATCCCGGTGGCCGGGGCCGCCGTGCTGATGTTCCTGGATGTGCGCGGCTTCAGCTCTGCCGGACGCCTTGTCTGGATCTATGTGACCTACATCCTGTTCGGCATGCTGTACACCTGCATCAATATCCCTTACGGGTCGCTCGCGCAGGTCATCACCTCGGACGATAAAGAGCGTTCCGCCCTGTCGGTCTTCCGCTCCATCGGCTCCACTTTCGGCGCCATGCCCGCGATGGTGCTGGCCAGCATCTGCTATGTCACGCTCGCGGACGGCACCAAGCAGATGAGCCAGAG
>CADCPP010000097.1 GCA_902803355.1 uncultured Lachnospiraceae bacterium
CCCGCAGGCAGCTGCGGGACATGCTCGGTGCAGAGGATATCGAAACACTGCGCCGGAACGTAAGCTCTCTTTGGAACAGCAATTACGCTGACACGCCTGTACTCAAATCTCTGCTTGCCAATTCCATATGGTTTGATCAGGCTGCCGGCTTCAATGAAAAAACGGTAAGCAGGCTGGCCGAGACCTACTATGCCTCTTCCGTCAGCGGCGATATGGCCTCTTCAGAAATGCTTGAAGCCCTGAAGACCTGGATCAATGAAAACACCGGCGGTCTTCTTAAAGACTATGTTGACAGCATGCAGCTTGATCCCGAGACCATTTTGATGCTTGCCTCTACGATCTATTATAAAGCAGCCTGGAGAAACTGTTTTTACACAGATGAAACAAAAGAAGAGATCTTCCACGGAGAAAAGGGAGACAAGACCGTGCAGATGATGCACAGCCGTGATTCCCAGGCCGTCTATTACGGAGAAAAGTATACGGCTGTTCGTCTTTCCCTGCAGGACAGCGGCTTTATGTACTTCTTTCTTCCTGATGAAGACACAGATGTAAGTGAACTGGCTTCCGATCCCGAGGTCTATGAAATGCTGACTCGAAAGACCGACATGGATGAAGCGATCAAGCAGGAGGAATGCTGGGCTTTTCCTCTGGTCAATCTCTCTGTCCCTAAGTTCTCTGTATCCAGCAGTTCTGATCTGAAAAAAGCGCTTGTCGCCATGGGGGCAACCGACGTGCTTGAGGCCAGCAAGGCAGATTTCAGTCCCCTCACAACGGCGGAAGGCATGTTCCTTTCCTCAGCCGACCACACTGCCATGGTCGAGATCGATGAAAACGGTGTGACAGCCGCCGCGTATACGGCAATGGCTCTTGCCGGAGGCATGTTGCCTGAGGAGATCATCGATCTGGTTTTCGACCGTCCCTTCATGTTTGTGATCACCGGTTTTGACGGTTCTCTCCTGTTTTCGGGGATCGTGCGGAATATCGATTAAGTATTCGTAATATGCTGAGGGATGCGGTGCACAGCCGCATCCCTTTTTCTGTGTCTGTTATCCGGAAAAAACGGAATCAGTTCTTGCAAAAGCGTTCTGCCTTTGATAGAATAAACCAGAAAACCAAATCGGAAAGAGGTGCATTCTATGGAAAACATGGACAACGTAACGATCCTTACCCATCCGCTGATCAAACATAAGATCACAATGCTTCGCGATATCCACACCGGAACCAACGAATTCCGCCAGCTCGTGGAAGAGATCGCGACCCTGATGGGCTATGAAGCGCTTCGTGACCTGCCCCTTGAAGACATTGAGGTCACGACGCCGATCGAAACTTGTCTTTCCCCTGTGATCAGCGGCCGCAAGCTCGCGATCGTCCCGATCCTCCGTGCCGGCCTCGGCATGGTCGACGGTCTCTTAAATCTCACACCTACTGCCAAAGTCGGCCATATCGGCCTTTACCGCGACCCCGTCACCCACGAACCTCACGAATACTACTGCAAGCTTCCGAATCCCATTGAGGAACGCACGATCATCGTGGTCGATCCCATGCTGGCGACCGGCGGCAGCGCTGTCGATGCCATCCGCATGATCAAGGAGCACGGCGGCAGAAAGATCAAATTTATGTGCATCATTGCCGCTCCCGAAGGTTTGGAACGCCTTCACAGGGAATGCCCCGACGTTCAGATCTATGTGGGCAACCTGGACCGCTGCATGAACGAGAACAAGTACATCATGCCGGGTCTCGGCGATGCCGGCGACCGTATCTTCGGAACGAAATAAGATTTTCCAGCGGCGGCAGGTCTATCCATGCCGCCGCAGATTATTTTCAGACCATCAACCGGGACAATGACTATGGCAGATCCAAACACCGAAAACCGCATCACGCTGAAGAAGGCCTGGCAGCACTTCAACACCATTACCAAGCACCGGCATCTGGTCAGGCGCTACTGTTTCCGCTGCGGTCTTTATCTGCAGGGGCTGACCCATGATCTTTCCAAATACTCTCCCACCGAGTTTCTGAAGGGCGCCCGCTACTATCAGGGCAATCAAAGTCCGAACAACGCGGAAAGGAAAGACAGCGGGATCTCTCTTGCCTGGCTTCATCACAAAGGACGCAACAAGCATCACTACGAATACTGGACCGACTATATTTTCGAAGAAGGCTGGTCCCGCCCCGCTTACGGCCCCGTGAAAATGCCGAACCGATATATCCTGGAGATGTTCTGTGACCGCGTGGCCGCCTGCCAGGTCTATCATCCGGATGATTTCACCACGGATCTGCCTCTGCTGTATCTGACCTCGCGCAATGCCAAAAACGTCATGCATCCGGAAACCGTCCGCAAACTGACTATGCTGCTCGAATTATACCGTGACAAAGGCGATGACGCCTTCGATGAGGTGCGGAAGGCTTTGCAGAATCTATAACAGACACGCTTTGAACATCAAAGAAGCCGCCCGGAGGGGCGGCTTCTTTCTGCAGGGAAGGATCTATTCAAATTTCCAGTCCGCGTTGAACTGCTGCTGGCGAAGGAAGTTTTCGTCCGGTTCTTCGGCGGCTTCTTTCGGGCGGGCGGTCCGTTCATACGTCACGCTCAGATCAAAGATCTTTTCCGCAAGCTCTTCCGAGGCTTCACCCTTCAGCATGCGCCACTGCCAGTTGCCGGAATCGGTTCCGGGATTGTTCATGGTATGTCCGCGTCCGAGCCCCAGGTAATCCTGCATCTGAGCAACAAACAGCTTGGCCACACTGCCCATACCGCCGCGGATTACGCCCCAGTTAAAGCCTTCACTCTCACGGATCGACAGATATTTCTCCGCAAAGGCGACATCTTCAGGGTCTGCGTCTTCCTTCCACTGCAGCAGCGGGCAATTATCATGCGTAGCCGTATAGCAGATGCAGTTTTCCACATGATTATGTGGCAGATAATTGCTGGGTTCCTTATGATCGAAGGCGAATTCCAGGACCTTCATGCCGGGCCAGCCGGATTCCTGCAGCAGTTTGACGACGCTGTCCATAGGCGCGCCCAGATCTTCCGCGATGAACTCGATCTTCGGGAACCAGCCCTGCAGCGCGCGGATCAGATCCATCCCCGGGCCCTTGTTCCATCGGCCGCATCTGGCCGTGGCAGAACCGTTCGGCACAGACCAATAGGTGTCAAAGCCGCGGAAATGATCGATGCGGATCACATCGTAAAGCTTAGACGCGCCGTCGATCCGTCTGATCCACCAGCCGAAGCCGTCAGCTTTCATTTTATCCCAGTCATAGAGCGGATTGCCCCAGAGCTGTCCGTCCTCGCTGAAATAATCCGGCGGAACACCGGCCACCTCCAGAGGGATGTTTTTTTCATCCAGCTGGAAGAAATACGGTTCCGACCAGACATCGGCACTGTCCAGCGCCACGTAGATCGGCAGATCGCCGATGATCTGGATGCCCTGGCTGTGGATATAGTCCCTCAGCTTATTCCACTGCTTAAAGAAAAGAAATTGAATATAGGTAAACAGCTCAATATCTTCGCGGTAAAGTTCCCGGTAGTGATTGATCACTTCTTCGCTTTTGCGCAGGCGGATATCTTCCGGCCACTCCGTCCAGGCACGCATGCCGTTATGCCGCTTGCAGGCCATAAACAAGGCATAATCCGGCAGCCAGGAGCGGTTTTCCCGTACAAAAGCATCCACTTCCTCCAGGTCCCGCTTAAGACCGCGGTCTGCCGCGAGGCGCAGCATATCATAGCGGTTTTCATAGAGTTTTCCGTAGTCCACATAACGAGGCTCAGTTCCCCAGTTTCTGGATGAGACCTCCTCTTTCGTCAGCAGTCCGTCCTCGATCAGCAGGTCCAGATCGATAAAGTACGGATTTCCTGCCGAGGAGGAAAAGCTCTGATAAGGGGAATCTCCATAGCTTGTCGGTCCGAGCGGCAGGATCTGCCAGTAACGCTGGCCGGCTTTTTTCAGAAAATCAACGAACTCGTAGGCAGTTCTTCCGAAGGTTCCGATCCCGTATGGTGCGGGAAGTGAAGAGATAGGCAGTAAAACCCCGCTGCTTCTTTTCATGACAACTCTCCTGTTATAGCAAAATCGTACGGATTTTTAACCGACATATAAGGCGCCCGAAGGCGCCTTCAGATCACTCTTTGGATTCTTCCTCTTCATAGATGATTATGCCGCGAGGCGGCACCGGCGTGCTGAAGACGATATGTGTCTCCGTTGTTCCGTATTTCTGGATCTGCCCGATGAATTTGTCCAGATCCACCGTGGACGGAAAGGCCGCCTTGATCAGCATGGTATAGTTGCCGGAAACGATATTGCATTCCAGAACATTCGGTACCGTCTGAATATAGTCGATAAAGGCCGGTTTCTGCTTGGGATTCATTTCCAGATTGACAAAGACGGTGATATGATATCCCGTCTTGTCCAGATCCACATTGGCACGGTATCCGGTGATCACACCTTCGCGCTCCAGCTTTTCAATACGCGCGGCAACCGCAGGTGACGATAAAAACACCCGTTCTGACAGCTGCTTCAGGGAATATCTGGCGTTCTGCTGAAGAAGTCGGATCAGCATTCTGTCGATTTTATCCATTTATGCACCCTCTGTTCTTTATAATATCAATCTATCACAAAAGAAAGATAAGTGCAAGACGAATTTTTATGATTTTGTTAGTAAACAGATTAAAAAATGAAAAAAATCAGACAGAATAGGAGCGTTCCCCGAACAGGGCAGTCCCGACGCGGACAAGCGTAGCGCCTTCTTCGACCGCGACCGTATAGTCTCCGCTCATCCCCATGGAAAGCTCTGTGAGATGAATATTCGGGATCTGCAATCTATTGATCTCCTCTTTCAGGCTGCGCATGGCAGCAAAATACGGGCGGTTCTCCTCCGGATCTTCTACAGGCGGCGCAATGCACATGAGGCCTTTCAGCTGAAGGTGAGGCAGCTTTCCGATCGCCATCGCAAGCGAAATGGCATCTTCCCGGCCGATGCCATGCTTTGTGGCTTCATCCGCAATATTCACTTCAGCAAGCACCGGAACGATCACATTTTTTTTGGCGGCGATCCTCTCGATCTCTTCGGCAAGGGAGGCAGAGGAAACGGAATGGATCATGACCGCATTCCCGACCACATATTTCACTTTATTCTTCTGAAGATTGCCGATGAAATGCCAGCGTGCCTCGGGCGGGCAGACTTCTTTTTTGGCACACATTTCCTGTGCCTTGTTCTCACCGAAATCAAGCTGGCCGGCCTTCATCGCCTCCAGGACTGCCTCGGCGGGCTTTGTCTTGCTCACAGCGATCAGCGTGACCTCGCTGCGCTCGCGGCCGGAGCGCCTGCAGGCTTCCGAGATTCTTTGTTCCACTTCATGTAAGCGATCGGAAAACATGATCATTCCTCCGAGATCATCAGATTCTCACGATTGACCACGACCGGAACGATCAGGCCCGGCCGTCCTTCTTCAAGGCTCAGCTTTAAACGAAGGTATTCCGGTGTGAGTCCCGTCCATACGGTTTTGCCGTCTTTTTCTTCGAGCACCGTTTCCAGCAGGACTTCTCTGCCTGTCCCAAGGAAGGACTCGGCGAAAGCGCGCCGGTTGATGCGGTCAAGGGCAAGCAGTTTTGCGCTTCTTTCCGCTTTCACCTTTTCGGGGATCTGATCCGGCAGGCGGTCCGCCACTGTTCCCCTTCGTCTCGAATAACGGAAGATATGCGTCTGATAAAAGTTTACTTTTTTCAGGAAGGTGCAGGTTTCGGCAAATTCTTCCTCTGTTTCTCCCGGAAAACCAACGATCACGTCCGTCGTCAGCGCGGGATTGCCGAAGGCCTGCCTGAGAAGCCCTGTCTTCTCAAGAAATTCTTCTGCCGTATATTTGCGGTTCATGCGTTTCAGCGTCGTGTCGCAGCCGCTCTGCAGCGATAAATGAAAATGCGGGCAGAGATGCGTTAAGGACGCCATCGCCTTTACATTCTCTTCTGTGATGATGCGCGGTTCAAGGCTGCTTAAGCGGATCCGGGCGATCCCGGGGATCTCATCCAGCTTTTGCAACAGACCCATGAGCGGGGCGCCGTACCCGCCGCGGTCCGCCGCATCACCTTCAAAATCAAGGCCGTAGGAACTGACATGGATCCCGGTCAGGATGATCTCCGGATAGCCCTTCTCCACAAGTTCTCTGGCTTCGCGGAGGATCTCCTCTTCCTTTCGGCTTCTGACCCGTCCCCGCACGTAGGGGATCAGACAGTAGCTGCAGAACTGATTGCAGCCATCCTCCACTTTCAGGAAGGCGCGGGCATGCTCAGAGCACTGCGCCGGCATTTCTTCAAAGCTTCTGTTTTTTCCGATATCATCCAGGGATAATTGCTTCTTTCCGCTGTCAAACCATGCCTCAAGAAGATCCGGCAGGTCATGCTTGCGGTCATTGCCCACGATGATATCCACCGCCTCGTCCTTCAGCAGCGCTTCTCCGGCCGCCTGCGCGTAGCAGCCTGCGGCGACCACGACCGCTTCCGGATTCATCGCCTTCGCCCGGTGGAGCATCTGGCGCGATTTCCGGTCCGCGATATTGGTGACCGTACAGGTATTGATCACATAAACATCGGCCCCTTCCGCAAAAGGAACCGTTTCATAGCCGCAGCGGATCAGCTCTGCCATCATGGCTTCTGCCTCATAGCTGTTCACCTTGCAGCCCAGATTATGAAATGCGACTTTACGTTTATTCTCCATGCTTTCTGCCTTGACATTTAGAGGAAAAGTTTTATACTGAAATCGATTACTCGTACGTGCAGTTGAAAGGAGTACTTATGCATACGATCACTATCAGACTGAATTCTATTGACAAAGTAAAAGAATTTGTCCGTGTTATTACCAATTTTGACAATGATTTTGACGTCCGTTCCGGCCGCTATACCGTAGACGGCAAGTCTATTCTGGGCATTTTCAGCCTGGATCTGGCGCGTCCTCTGGAGCTGGACATCTACGGTGATAATATCGACGCTGTCGTGGAAGCGCTTCAGTCGTTTACGGTCTGATCTTTAGCATGCTACTTTGCAGCAAAAGAGGCGTAAGCCTCTTTTTTTGCTGCATAAAATGCTCTCTTATTTGGCACAGACGATGCATTCTTCTGTTTCGATCGCCGTTTTGACTAACGTATCGATCTCCGGAACCAGTCCGCTCTCGGAGCGTTTGATGATCCCGAGATTCGGTTTGGTGACCGGATGCTTTGCCACAAAGATCGTGCAGCAGTCTTCGTAAGGCAGGATCGATGTTTCAAAGGTTCCGATCTGCTCCGCAAGGGCGATGATATCCTTCTTATCGAAGGCGATCAGCGGTCTGAACACCGGGAGCTCGCAAACCTCATTGGTACAGACCAGACTCTGCATGGTCTGCGACGCGACCTGGCCGATGGATTCCCCGGTCACCAGCGCCTGGCAGCCGTTTTCTCCTGCCAGTACCTCCGCGATACGCATCATATACCGGCGCATGATGATCGTCAGCTCATCGTGCGGGGCATTCTGATAGATGTGCATCTGAACATCGGTGAAATTGACCACATGCAGCCGGATGGGACCGGCATAGCGGGAAACGATCTCCGCCAGTTCCACCACCTTCTGCTTGGCGCGCTCACTGGTATAGGGCGGCGCATGAAAATACACCGCTTCCACGGTCACGCCGCGCTTTGCCATCATCCAGCCGGCTACCGGCGAGTCAATGCCGCCGGAAAGCAGCACCATGGCTTTCCCGGCAGAACCGACAGGCATGCCTCCGGGACCCGGAATGGTCTCAGAATAGAAATTTACCTTCTCCCGGATCTCGATCCGGAACAGGATATCCGGTTCATGCACATCGACATGCGTTTCGGGGAAGGCCGCAAGGACCGCTTCACCGACCTTATAATTGATCTCCTGCGAATCAAGAGGATAGCTCTTATCGGCGCGCGTTGCCAGGACCTTAAAGCTTCCGGCAAAGCCGGGATGGGCTTTTCCGAAATAGTCGACGGCAGCTTTCAGCAGCTCATCCGGCGGCATTTTTTCCTTCTGCACGACCGGACAGATGCCGCTGATCCCGAATACCGTCTGCAGCTCGGTCACAGCCTCTTCGCGGTCAAAAGGCTCCGATGCGACGGCGTAGATCCGACCGGAGGCCTTCGATACGGTAAAACCGCCCGCAATGCGCTTCAGTGCCGAATTGATCCGGCTGACCAGCTTATCTTCAAAGATATAGCGGTTCTTGCCTTTGATCCCGATCTCGGCATATTTGATAAGAAAAGCCTGAAAATCCATAAGAGACTCCTGAACTTATTTTCTGGTAAAACGGCGCAGCAGGGGCAGAAGCTCCCGCAGTGCCTTAAGGGTTTCTTCCACCTCTTCTTCCGTGGTGTAAGAAGAAAGCGAAAAGCGCAGCGTCGAAGCCGCCAGTTCATCCTTTAACCCAATGGCATGAAGCGTCGGACTGACAGCCTTTTTATGGCTGGAGCAGGCCGATCCTGCCGAGGCGTAGATCCCTTTTTCCTCCAAAGCATGAAGCAGCACTTCGCTGCGGATCCCCCGGAAGGTCGCGCTCACGATATGCGGCGCACTGTGCTCACGGTCACGGGGACCGTTTACGGTCACCTGATCCAGCGCCTCCAGCCCTTCTTGCAGGGACTCTTTCAGATCATACATACGGGAAGTGGTTTTGTCAAAGGTTTCAAAGGCGAGTTCAGCTGCTTTTCCGAAGCCGACGATCCCCGGCATGTTCTCCGTACCGGACCGTATGCCTTTTTGCTGTTCTCCGCCGTAGATGATGGGCAGGATGCGTGCCTTATCCTGAATATACAAAAAGCCGATCCCCTTCGGGCCATGGATCTTATGCGCGCTGGCAGAAAGCAGATCGATCCCGGCCTTTTTCGGCTGAAGACGCACTTTTCCGTAGCCCTGGACTGCATCCACATGAAACAGAATATTCCGGTTATATGCCTTGACAAGGGCAGCCATCTCCTCCACAGGTTCCCTGGCTCCCACCTCATTATTGACGGCCATAACGGAGACCAGTACGGTTTCGGGAGTTAATGCTTCTTTCAGCGCATCAGTGGAAACGAGTCCCAGCGCGTCTACCGGCAGCCTGGTCACGCGAAAGCCTTCTTTCACCAGCTCATCTGCCGCCGCGGAAACAGAAGGATGTTCCACCGCGGAGATGATCACATGGTCGCCGAGGCGCTTCTTCGCCCTCGCGCCGCCAAGGAGCGCCAGATTGTTTGCTTCCGTACCGCCGGAGGTAAAATAGATCTCTTTGCCGTCTGCTTTCAGCGGGGCAGCGATGCGCTCTTTGGCAAGCTTGAGCAGCCGTTCCGCGTCAGACCCTTTTTTGTGCAGGGAGCTGGGATTGCCATAGTCCTCACTGAGAGCGGCCATCATCTCCCTGCGGACCTCGGGCGCCACCATCGTGGTTGCCGAATTATCCAGATAGATCTCCATTTATTCCTCCATCATGAGTGTGCACATCGCCAGAGCAGCCATTCCGGCAGTCTCCGTCCGAAGGATGCGCGGCCCGAGCGTGATGATCTTCGCGCCGGCCTCCCGCAGTTTATCGATCTCGGCAAGATCAAATCCGCCTTCCGGGCCGATAAAGATGGCACAGTCGCTTCCTTTTTCCACTGAAGACAGAACGGCTCTGGTCGCCGCGATATTTTCCGCATTCTCATAGGGAACAAGGAGGCAGGCCATCTCTTCTGCCTTCTTCAGCGCAGCGGAAAAGCTGAGCACATCTTCGACCTTGGGAATGATGCGCCGCCCGGACTGCTTCGCCGCGCTTTCGGCAATGCGCTGCCACCTCTCGGTCTTTGCTTTCTTTTTCTTTTCATCCAGTTTGACCACGCAGCGCTTCATTTCTACCGGAACGACCGAGGATACGCCAAGCTCCACGCTTTTCTGGATGATCCATTCCATTTTATCGCTCTTTGGCAGGCCCTGAAACAGATGCAGGCGGACCGGACATTCGGTTTCGGCCAGTTCATCGGGAAGTACCTTACAGCGAACAAAGTCCGGGGCGGTCTCCGTGATCTCACAGAGACTGTCCCGGTCCTGTCCGTCCGACACCACGATCTTCTCTCCGGCTTTCAGCCGCAGCACATTGACGATGTGGTTCACATCCGCGCCGGTGATCGTGATCATGCCGCTTTCTGCATTTTCAGAAGGGGCAAAAAAGTGAAACATTATTTAAAGAGACCCCTTTTCTTCTTTTCCGTCGTAGACACGGTGCCGCCGCAGGCTGCATCAAAAGCCTGAAGCGCCTCGCGCTGCTCCTTGTTCAGGTGGTCCGGAACATTTACAATAAAGGTGACATAGTGGTCTCCCCGTTCGTTCCGGCGCGGCACCGGAACACCTTTTCCGCGCAGACGGATCCTGGTATTCGGCTGCGTGCCGGCTTTCAGTTCGTATTCGACCGGTCCGTCGATGGTCTCCAGACGAAGCGTATCGCCAAGAGCAGCCTGAGCAAAGGAGATCGGCACCGCAGTGAAAATATCGTATTCCTCGCGGGCAAACGTCTGGTGCGGCGAAACCCTCACCTGCACCAGCAAGTCGCCGCGGTCTCCGCCGTTGGTTCCCGGCTCGCCATAGCCACTCACACGGATCCCTTCGCCGTCATCGATCCCTGCGGGAATATCTGCCGTAACCATCTTCCGTCTGGTCACATATCCCGTACCGGCGCATTTTGCGCATTTATCTTTGATGATCTTGCCCTTTCCGCCGCAGCTCGGGCAGGAGCGCTGCGTCTGGGCCATGCCGAAGATCGTTCGCTGCGTGAGGGTCACCACACCTT
Source organism: uncultured Lachnospiraceae bacterium (assembly GCA_902803355.1). GTDB lineage: Bacteria > Bacillota > Clostridia > Lachnospirales > Lachnospiraceae > UBA6987. Next base: position 10,783 of record CADCPP010000097.1, read on the forward strand.
TTCCTGAGCACTCCGTACAGGTCACAGGGCCGGTTCCAGGCTTGCACCCGCTGCCGCCGCAGGTCGGACATTCTTCTTTGTAATTGATCTCTATCTCTTTTTTAACGCCCTTCATCGCTTCCATAAAGCTGATGCGGACCGTTGTTTTCACATTCGCACCCTTGCGCGGGGCATTCGGATTTGCCGAGCGGGATCCGCCGAATCCTCCGAAGCCGCCGAAAGCTCCGCCAAATGCGCCGCCGAACAGATCGCCGAAAAGATCGCCGAACATATCCGCATAGTCGGAACTGCTGTATTCAAAACCGCCCATACCGCCGGAACCGTCAAAGGCCGCCATGCCGTACTGGTCGTATTTTGCCCTCTTTTCCGGATCGCTCAGGACAGCATAAGCCTCCGAAGCTTCTTTGAATTTAGCTTCGGCATCCTTGTCGCCGGGGTTCATATCGGGATGGTATTTTTTTGCGAGCACGCGGTAAGCCTTCTTCAGCTCTTCCTCAGAGGCTGTTTTCTGCACGCCCAGCACTTCATAATAATCGCGTTTTTCCGCCATAACGCATCTTCCTTAAACTGATCTTTTTACACACCTGTGGGGAACGGCGCGAGGCCGTCCCCCTTAAGGTGCAAATTGTTAAATTATGGGGTTTGACCCCTGATGGGATCAGACTTCCTTGAAGTCCGCATCCTGAACATCGTCGTCGCCGCCGCGGCCGTTATTCTGGTCGGCTCCGCCCTGGAAACCGCCGCCGGGCTGACCCTGGAAGCCGCCCTGAGGGCCGCCCTGGGCCTGTTCGTAGACCTTGGCAAACAGCTGCTGCGCACTGTTCATCAGACGCTCTCTGCCGTTCTTTAAGGCATCGATCTGGCTGTCGGTCAGGTTATCGCTGTCCTTGGTCTCCTCCAGCGTCTGCTTCAGGGAAGCGATATCGGCTTCCACCGCGCTCTTGCTGCTGGGATCAAGCTTGTCTCCCACATCCTTCATGGCCTGCTCGGTCTGGAAAATGATGGAGTCCGCGTCGTTGCGGGCATCGATTCCTTCCTTGCGGCGCTTATCCTGCGCCTCAAAGGCAGCCGCTTCACGCACAGCCTTGTCAATGTCGGCTTCGCTCATGTTGGAGCCGCCGGTGATGGTGATGTGCTGTTCCTTGCCGGTGCCGAGATCCTTGGCGGACACGTTCACGATGCCGTTCGCGTCGATATCAAAGGTGACTTCGATCTGCGGAACACCGCGGCGTGCGGGCGGGATGCCGTCCAGACGGAACTGGCCAAGGCTCTTGTTGTCGCGGGCAAACTGACGCTCGCCCTGCAGGACGTTGATATCCACGGCGGTCTGATTGTCGGCTGCAGTGGAGAAGACCTGGCTCTTCTTGGTCGGGATGGTCGTATTACGCTCGATCAGGCGGGTAGCCACGCCGCCCAGCGTCTCGATGCTCAAGGACAGCGGCGTCACATCCAGCAGCAGAATATCGCCCGCACCGGCATCGCCGGCCAGCTTGCCGCCCTGGATGGAAGCGCCGATGGCGACGCATTCGTCAGGGTTCAGGGACTTGTTCGGTTCCTTGCCGGTCAGCTGTTTGACCTTCTCCTGCACAGCAGGAATACGGGTGGAGCCGCCCACCAGAAGGACCTTGGAGATGTCGGCAGCCGTAAGGCCGGCGTCACGCAGTGCGTTCTGCACCGGGATCGCGGTACGGTCGACCAGCTCACGGGTCAGCTCATCGAACTTTGCTCTGGTCAGGTTCATGTCAAGGTGCTTCGGACCGTCGGCAGTTGCCATGATGAACGGCAGGTTGATATTGGTGGTCGTGGCGGAGGACA
>CADCPP010000098.1 GCA_902803355.1 uncultured Lachnospiraceae bacterium
CCTTCTCATACGGCTTCTGCCACTCTGCGTCAAAGACGAGCGCGTTCAGAAGATAGAGCATATCCTCCTTTGATACGGCCGGCACCATTTCGCGGATCATGCCGTCTGTGTGGTCCGAGCACCACTTATTGACCCTCCTGACCGTCCCCTCGTCAAAGGGTTCGGCGTAGGCTTCCGCCTGGTACCAGTCCGCCAGTGTCTGCAGAAAGGCTTCCTTTACCTGCAGGCCATCATCCTTCCTGAACCAGACCGAATTTGCCAGCAGGGCCTTTTCCTTCTTGCCCTGCGCAAGGCTGTTTTGGAAAGCATACAGCGCTTTGTTCAGTTCCTCCGCGGGAAGGCCGAGCACGGCTTCCATCTCCGCCTTCGTCTCTCCGCCCGCGCCGTTCATGGCAAGCGCGAGGCACTCCGCCGCGGAAAGCGGAGAAAGCAGCTTGTTGCTGCCCGCAGCGCTTGCATTCAGCACTTCCTCAAACAGCGAAAAAGAAAAGTCCGCATAGGCAGCCGAAAAGCGCGCGGTCACTTCCCCGCTCTCCCCGGTCTTTCTTTTGTATGAAGCAGACAGATTATTTGCCCTGGCCACGGCACTTCCGCAGGCAGTAAGCCCCAAAAGAAGCACGGCCGCAAGCAGCAATGCAAGAAAAAAGCGATTTTTGTTTTTCATGATCTCACCTCCGCATATCATACAAATGGGCATAGGCCGGACGTTGCGAAGCGGCAAAAGACCTCACATTCTTAAGCTGATGTTAACTTTTTGAAAGTGAATTTCCCTGAAAATCCTTATTTGACCAGCTTGCGTGCCAGCCAGACGACCAGGCAGGCGCCCGCCACGGAGATCGCGATGCCGCCGATGCTGATCGTATTCGCATGGATCCCGATGAGCCCGGCAAGCAGGCGCCCCACCGCAGAACCGATGATGCCAAGCAGGGCGTTCATCCAGAAACCGTTTTTCAGATTCATCAGCTTGCAGGCCAGCCAGCCGACCAGCGCGCCGACAAGGATCGTGACGATAATGTTCCAAAGCATAATATTTGCCTCCTGATCTGTTTTTCCGGCGGATCGATGCTCCGCGTTATGAATATAATTATAATTCCGGCAGAGCGCCGCGTCAATCATTTCCCGTAAGGAAGGGTATCGCGGCGGTTGACAGCTTTCCGCCCGCGCAGCTATAATAAAACGCATCACAAATCAAAGGGGATGATCTGCATGAAGGCTATGATCGCCATGTCCGGCGGCGTGGATTCCAGTGCTGCCGCCTATCTGATGAAGCAGCAGGGGTATGACTGCATCGGCTGCACCATGAAGCTTTTTGAGCGTGACGCTGAGGATCTTCCCGGTGACGGAAAAGCCTCCGCAACAGGCGATGTAAACGATGCCCGCGCCGTTGCCGAGCGCCTCGGCATGCCTTTCTTTGTCTGCTCCTACACCGGAGAGTTTCGCGAAAACGTCGTCATGCCCTTTGCACGCGCGTACCTTGCCGGCGCGACCCCGAATCCCTGCGTAAACTGCAACCGCTGCCTCAAATTCGGCACGCTGCTCGAAAAGGCTCTTGCCATGGGCTGCGACAAGCTCGTCAGCGGTCACTACGTGCGCCTGCGTTATGAAGAAGGGAAATATCACCTTTACCGGGCCCTTGATCCGGGCAAGGATCAGAGCTATGTGCTGTACAATCTTACGCAGGAGCAGCTCGCCCATCTGGCGTTTCCGCTCGGCGAATACCGGAAAGATGAGGTGCGCAGGATCGCGGAGGAGCAGGGCTTTGTGAACGCGCACAGGCGCGAAAGCCAGGATATCTGCTTTGTTCCGGACGGTGACTACGCGCGCCTGATCGAATCGCTTGCGGGAAGCGTCCCCCCGCCCGGAGACTTCGTTGACCTTGTAGGCCGCGTGCTCGGCCGCCACAAGGGCATCATCCACTATACCATCGGCCAGCGGAAGGGCCTGGGTCTTGCTCTTCCGGCGCCGCTTTACGTCTGCCGGATCGATGTGGAGAAGAACCAGGTGATCCTGGGGCCGCATGATGCCCTCTTTTCACGCCTTGTCAGCGTGCGGGATGTAAACTGGATCAGCGGAAAGGCGCCCGAGGGAGAGATCCGGGTGCAGGCCAAGCTTCGCTACCGCCAGCCGCCTGCGGAAGCGACTGCAGAGATGCAGGAAGACGGTCGCGTGCTGCTGCGCTTTACGGAGCCGCAGCGGGCCGTAACGCCGGGTCAGTCCGCGGTATTTTATCAGGGAGAAGAACTGCTTGGCGGCGGGATCATCGAATGATCCCGCCCTGTCTTTGATTTTCCGCTTTTCCCTGAAAAAAAAGTGTGTTATATTGGTTTTGTAAGGGAGGTACGTGATGCGTTACCGTACTTTTGATAACCTTCTGAAACATCAGGCCGAAACACTGCCGGAGCATCCCGCGCTGCGATACGGGGAAAAGCAGTGGACCTATAAGGAATTGTATGCTGCGGTCTGTGAAAAGGCAGAGGAATACCGCGCCCTGGGCAGGACCTGTCTGGGCGTTCTTTCCGACGGCAGCGCGGACTGCGTGATCTCGCTCTTCGGCGCGGCCAAAGCCGGCCTTCAGCTGGTCATGCTGGATGCCTCTCTTCCGGATGAAGCCTATCCCGCGCTTCTGCGCTATACGGACGTGGATCTTCTCTGGGGAGATGAAGACCTTGCCGAAATGCTCGCACCGCATCTGACTGGGGGCGTGCCCGGCGGCTCGGAGAGCGTTCTCTTCTTTACCTCCGGGACCACGAGCCGCTCCAAAGCAGTGGAGCTTACGCAGGAATCGCTCTGCCAGAGCGCCTTCAACGGCGGCAGCCTCCTGCCGCTTCAGGAAGACGACACCCTGCTCTGCACCCTGCCGCTTGCCCATGTTTTCGGCTTTATCTGCGGGCTGCTCTGGGGCTTATATTCCGGCGCCTTGGTCGCGCTCGGCCGCGGGCCCAGGCATTACGCGGACGACTGCCTCTACTACCGTCCTACCGCGCTGTCCGCGGTCCCTCTTCTGCTCGGCTTTCTGCTGAAAGCGAAGGCGTTAAACCCGGAGCTAAGGCTCATCCTCATCGGCGCCGGGGAATGCCCCCTGCCCGTTCTTGCGGCAGCAAAGGCAAGCGGTGCCCGCGTCTCCTTCGGCTACGGCCTCACGGAGACAAGCTCCGGCGTGGCCTTAAGTCTCGGAGATGATCCCTACGCCATGACCATCTGCCCCGATGATGCCGTGACCATCGCAGAGGACGGCGAGATCCTGATCAAGGCACCCACCTGCCTCATGAAGGGCTATTACAAGATGCCGGAAGAAACCGCGAAGGTGCTGAAAGACGGCCTCCTGCATACCGGAGACCTCGGCTATATCGATGCGGAAGGGCTCCTTCGCATCACCGGGCGGAAAAAGGATATCCTGGTCCTCTCCGACGGAACCAAGATCTACCTTCCCGAGTATGAAGCCCAGCTTACGGAGACCATTAAGGCGGCTGATCTTCCGGAAAATATGGTTCCCGCCGAACTTGCCGTAACGCTGAAAGAAGGAAGACCTGTCCTCGTGGTCTGCGATGCCTCTCAGAGCGCGAAAAACGCCCCTTCCTGCGATTTTACCCCTCTCAGCCGGACAGTTTGGCGTGAAACGCTTTTAAAGGCCATTTTGCCCCTCATGAAGACGCTGCCCCGCGGCCAGCAGATCACGGATATCCGCTTTACGGATCAGCCCCTGCCCCGCACCGCCACCGGCAAGCTCAAACGATACAAATTATAAGATAGTTTTTATAAGCTCCGAAAGGAAACCATGTATGGAACGCGCTGAAATCATCACCAAGATCAAATCGGTCATTACCGACTGCTTCCCGGAGATGGACGTTTCCGCCATCGAGGAAGATACAGTGATCAACACCGAGACCTCCATCGATTCCATGGGCTTCGTGCTGGTCATCTGCAAGCTCGAGGCCATGTTCGATATCCGCATCCCCGAGCGGCAGTGGAACAAGCTCTCCACCCTCGGCGACGTGGCGGACGCCATCGAAAAACGACTGCCGAAGGCGTAAGCCATGAGCGGCATCTACGAAAAGGAATACAAGCTGACCAGCTCCGATGTGAACAAATGGCAAAGGCTCCGCACCAGCACCCTCATGCGCTGGCTGCAGGAAGCCGCCATCGCGCACACGGAGCAGCTTGGCATGGGCCGCGAAAAGACGCTGGATAAGGGGATCCTCTGGATCCTCACCATGCAGCGGGTGGAGGTCCTCCGCATGCCGGTCTACGATGAGCAGATCCTCGTGCGCAGCTGGCCGGGAAAGACCATGCATGTCTTCTTCCCACGCTATTACGAGATCGTCACGAAAGAGACGGGCGAGCTGCTGCTTCGCGCGAGCGCGCTGTGGATGCTGCTGGATCAGAAGACGCGCCGCTTCGTCTTTCCGGAGAACGCGGGAATTGTGATCGAAGGGGCGGAATGCGGCCGTGAGATCGCGCTTCCCACCGCGCCGAAAGGGCTCCCCCTGACTGAGGAGAAGCCCTTTGCCGTTCCGTTCAGCTACGTGGATCTGAACGGTCATATGAACAATACCCGCTATTTTGACCTTGCGGATGATCTTTTGCCCTTTGAACAGGAAGGGCGGCTGCTTTCGGCGATCGCCGTGGAATATCAGCACGAAATCCGGGAAGGTCAGGAAGCCGTGCTGAAGTGGGGTCTTAACGAAGACCGAACCGCGGCCTTTCTTTCAGGAAGCGATGCCTCCGGAAGTTCCCTCTTCCGCATGAGGCTCGACTATAAACCTTCCCCCTGACGAGCCGCCCTCACCCGTCACGGCCTTTGGCCGTGCCACCCTCTCCCGCGTCCGGGAGAGGGTTTTCTTTGCGTCCGGGAGAAGGTTTTATATAACCAGTTCCAGGATAAATACCACGGCGCAGCAGATGCCGGCCACCGTGATGAGCCTGCAGCCGCGCCAGGCGGCAAGGATGCCGGCCACGAGGGCCGCTGCGCCCGCGATGGGCTGATCCGTCGC
>CADCPP010000099.1 GCA_902803355.1 uncultured Lachnospiraceae bacterium
GTTCTTTCATGCGAGGGTCGCGGGTGAGGTAGCCGGCCTTCTTCAGGATCGGGCGGAACTCGCCGTCCACCTTCAGGAGGGCGCGGGCAATGCCGTGGCGGATCGCGCCGGCCTGGCCGGTGAAGCCGCCGCCGTGGACCATGATGGTCACATCGTACTTGTCAAGGGTCTCGGTCGCGGCCAGAGGCTGGCGGACGATGACCTTCAGGGTCTCCAGACCGAAGTAGTCGTCAAGATCTCTCTTGTTGACGGTGATCTTGCCGGTGCCGGGGGTCAGGTACGCGCGGGCAATCGATTTTTTACGTCTTCCGGTTCCGTAATACTGTGTCATCTTAGCGCCTCCTTAGAATTTCAGCTCTTCGGGCTTCTGAGCCTGATGAGGATGGTCGGGGCCGGCATAGACAAAAAGCTTTTCAGCCATGGCTTTGCCGAGAGCGCCCTTGGGGAGCATGCCCTTCACGGCGTGTTCGATGACGTTGACGGGCTTGGTGGCCAGCATTTCACGAAGGGAAGTTTCCTTCAGGCTGCCGACGTAAGCGGAGTGACGGACGTATGTCTTCTTGTCCAGCTTCTTGCCGGTGACGGTGATCTTTTCCGCGTTGACGACGATGACATAATCGCCGGTATCGATATGCGGAGTAAACGTGGGCTTATTTTTGCCTCGAAGGACCTTGGCAACTTCCGCTGCCAGGCGGCCGAGGGTCTTGCCTTCTGCATCAACCACGTACCACTTTCTTTCCACAGTGGCAGGGTTGGCCATGAATGTGTTCATGGTGAGCCTCCTAATATGATGAATATTCAGATTGTTTTGCGTGTTCAAAGAGGCGTCACCGGGGCATGGTATATCCGTCCTTTTTTGTCGCGCCTGATTATTATACGCAAGAGGAAATTCCTTGTCAACGGTTTTTTCGATATTTTTTCTTATAAAGATGAAGCGTTTTTCATGCCTCCCGACTTGACAAATGCGCGGGAAAAGCGGATAATTCGAAACGATCACCGAAAGGGGAGAGAGCTCATGTTAGATATCAAATTTGTCCGGGAAAATCCGGATGCCGTCAAGGAAAATATCCGTAAAAAGTTTCAGGACGCGAAGCTTCCGCTGGTAGATGAAGCCGTCGCGCTTGATAAGGAAAACCGCGCCATCAAGCAGGAAGTGGAAGACCTGCGTGCGACCCGCAACCGCCTGTCCAAGGAGATCGGAAAGCTGATGGGGCAGGGAAAGAAGGAAGAAGCAAATGCCGTGAAGGCCGAGGTTGCCGCCGATGCGGAGCGCATTGCCTCTTTAAGCACCCGCGAAAAGGAAGTGGAAGAGCAGCTGCATAAGATCATGCTGCAGATCCCGAATATCATCGATCCGTCCGTTCCCATCGGGAAGGATGACAGCGAAAACGTGGAGGTGCAGCGCTTCGGAGAGCCTGTGGTCCCGGATTTCCCCATTCCCTATCATACCGAGATTATGGAGCGCTTTAACGGCGTGGATATGGAAGCGGCAGGGCGCGTGTCCGGCAGCGGCTTCTATTATCTGATGGGCGATATCGCAAGGCTCCACGAGGGCGTCCTTGCCTATGCCCGCGACTTTATGATCGACAAGGGCTTTACTTTCTGCGTGCCGCCGTTCATGATCCACGGCAACGTGGTCGAAGGCGTGATGAGCCAGACCGATATGGATGCCATGATGTACAAGATCGAGGGTGAGGACCTTTACCTGATCGGCACGTCCGAGCACTCGATGATCGGCAAGTTTATCGACCAGATCCTGCCTGAGGCGAGTCTGCCGCAGACACTGACCTCCTACAGCCCATGCTTCCGCAAGGAAAAGGGTGCGCACGGCATCGAAGAGAGGGGCGTCTACCGCATCCATCAGTTCGAAAAGCAGGAGATGATCGTGGTCTGCAAGCCCGAGGATTCCATGAAATGGTACGAGCAGATGTGGAAATGGAGCGTGGAGCTTTTCCGCTCGCTCGATATCCCGGTCCGTCAGCTGGAGTGCTGCTCCGGCGACCTGGCCGACCTGAAGGTGAAATCCTGCGACATCGAGGCCTGGAGCCCGCGCCAGCAGAAGTATTTTGAGGTCTGCTCCTGCTCGAATCTCGGCGATGCGCAGGCCCGCCGCCTGAAGATCCGCGTGAAGGGTGAGGACGGCAGGATGTACCTTCCCCATACCCTGAACAACACGGTGGTCGCGCCGCCGCGCATGCTGATCGCCTTCCTGGAGAACAACCTGCGCGCAGACGGCAGTGTCCGCATCCCCGAAGTCCTGCGTCCTTACGTGGGCGGCAAGGAAGAACTCAGATAAACCCGGTTTGACGGATTGCCTCCGGAACAGAGTCACCACGATCTGCTCGGAGGCTTTTTTTACAGAAAGAGGAATGCTATGAAATTTGACGCGTTTACCTACCGCTATCCTTCCCGCCGCGGGCTGGTCTACGGGACCCGCGGCATGGTCGCGACCTCGCAGCCGCTGGCGGCGCAGGCCGGCCTTGACGCGCTGAAAAAGGGGGGAAATGCCATCGATGCCGCGGTGGCGGCTGCAGCCTGCATGACGGTGGTGGAACCGACCACGAACGGCCTTGGTTCGGATATGTTTGCCATCATCTGGAAGGACGGAAAACTGTACGGCCTGAATGCGAGCGGCAAGGCACCGAAGGCGCTTTCAGCGGAGCTTGTGCGGAGCCTCGGTTATGAGAAGATGCCGCAGCGCGGCTGGCTCCCCGTGATGGTGCACGGGGCGGTGGCCGGATGGGCGGCACTTTCGGAGCGTTTCGGAAAGCTTTCTTTTGAAGAACTGCTGCAGCCTGCGGCAGGTTACGCGGAGCAGGGCTTTGCGGTCACGCCGGTGATCGCCGACCTCTGGGAGAGAGGCTATAAGCTGTTTGCGAACCGGGAGGGCGATGAGTTCCGCCCCTGGGCTGAGACCTTTGCGCCGAAGGGCCATGCGCCGCGTCCCGGCGAGATCTGGTCCTGCCCGGAGATGGCAGAGACGATCAGGATGATCGCGCAGACAAAGGGCAGAGTCATGTATGAGGGCTCTCTGGCAGACGCGATCGACGCCTTCTCACGCAAAACGGGAGGCTTCATCCGCAAGGAGGACCTTGAGGGCTATCAGCCGCAGTGGGTCGATCCCATCAAGGTGAATTACCGCGGCACGGACGTGTGGGAGATGCCGCCAAACGGCGACGGTCTCGTGGTTCTTGCTGCTCTGGCCATCCTGAATAATATCGAGCTGGACAGGGAGCATCCGGATTCGCCGGAGAACTTCCACAAGCTCATCGAAGCCATGAAGCTCGGCTATGAAGATGGGCTGAAATATATCTCGGATCCGCGCACGATGAAGGTGCCTGCGGAGGCTATCATCGCGCCGGAATACGCAAAGAAGCGGGCGGCACTGATCGGTAAAGAAGCGATCCACCCCTTCCCGGGCGAGCCTACGGCCGGCAGCACCATCTACCTCTGCACGGCGGATGCAGAAGGAAACATGGTCTCGCTGATCCAGAGCAACTTCAACGGCTTCGGCTCCGGGGTCGTGGTCCCGGGCACGGGCATTTCCCTGCAGAACAGGGGCTTTGGCTTCTCTCTCGATCCGGAGAGCCCGAACGTGCTCGCGCCGGGCAAAAAGTCCTTCCATACGATCATTCCGGGCTTCCTGACAAAGGACGGAAAGGCGCTCGGTCCCTTCGGCGTGATGGGCGCGTTCATGCAGCCGCAGGGTCAGCTGCAGGTCGCGGTGAACATGATCGATTTCGGCATGAATCCCCAGGAGGCGCTCGACAGACCGCGCTGGGAATGGGTGAAGGATAAGAAGATCGTACTTGAAGAGAGTGTGCCCGAGGAGATCGCAGAGGCGCTGCGTGCAAGAGGGCATGAAGTCGGACGCGAGCCGGATACTTCCGTTTTCGGCCGCGGGCAGATCATCCTGCGGAATGAGGAAGGCGTGCTCACAGGCGCGACCGAGCCAAGAGCGGACGGAACCGTCGCGGTCTGGTGAGGAATCGGTTAAGAAAAAGAAAAGCCGCCCCGGTGGCGGCTTTTTCGTGTCATGAGATCGTTGTCTGTCCCCGCTAATTTCTCAGGCTGTGGATGGGGGCAGGGATGCGTCCGCCGCGGCGGATGAAGGCATCAGAAGAAGCGGGATTTACGGCCATGACCGGCGCATCACCGAACAGACCGCCGATGTGAACGGTGTCCCCTACGGTCTTTCCCGGCGCAGGGATCAGGCGGCAGGCCGTTGTTTTGTTGTTGATCATGCCGATCGCGGCTTCATCCGCGATGATGGCGGAGATCGTTTCGGCGGACGTATCGCCGGGAACGGCGATCATATCCAGACCGACGGAGCAGACGCAGGTCATGGCTTCCAGCTTTTCCAGGCTGAGGCGGCCGCTCCGCGCGGCAGCGATCATCCCCTCATCTTCTGAAACAGGAATAAACGCGCCGGATAATCCGCCCACATGTGAGGAGGCCATGATGCCTCCTTTTTTGACGGCATCATTCAGAAGGGCGAGCGCCGCAGTAGTCCCGTGCGCGCCGCAGGTCTCAAGACCCATCGCTTCCAGAATGCGGGCAACGGAGTCGCCCACTGCAGGCGTAGGCGCCAGAGAAAGGTCCACGATGCCGAAGGGAACGCCGAGCCGTCTGGAGGCTTCCTTCGCCACCAGCTGACCCATCCGCGTGACCTTGAAGGCGGTCCGCTTGATGGTCTCTGCAACCACATCGAAGCTTTGTCCCTGGCATTCCTGCAGGGCGGAATGAACCACGCCGGGGCCGGAGACGCCCACGTTGATCACGCATTCCGGCTCGCCCGGACCATGGAAGGCGCCGGCCATGAAGGGGTTATCCTCCACAGCGTTGCAAAAGATGACGAGCTTTGAGCAGCCGAGCCCGTCGGCAGCTGCGGTAAGGGCAGCGGTCTGCTTGATGATCCGGCCTGCCTCGGCCACGGCGTCCATATTGATGCCGGCCTTTGTGGAGCCGATGTTCAGACTCGCGCAGACACGCTCCGTGGAAGAGAGCGCTTCGGGAATGGAGCGCATCAGGATCTCATCGGAAGCGGTGGCGCCTTTCTGCACCAGCGCGGAAAAGCCGCCGATGAAATTGACGCCGACTTCTTTTGCGGCGCGGTCCATCGCTTCGGCAGCGGGAACATAGGAATCCGCGCGGCTGCTGCCCGCGATCATGGCGATCGGGCTGACCGAGATCCGCTGATTTACGATGGGGATCCCGAATTCCCGCTCGATCTGTTTTCCGGTCTCTACCAGATGCCCGGCTCTTCGGCAGATCTTTTCATAGATTTTACTGCAGCAGACGGAGAGGTCCGGATCGGCACAGTCAAAAAGACTGAGGCCCATGGTAATGGTCCTCACATCCAGATGCTGCTGATCGATCATGCGGATCGTCTGCAGGATATCTTCACTGTTCAGCAGATAACTCATAGCGCCTCACCTTAAGCCTTATCAGATGCGGTGCATGGCATCAAAAATGTCCTGCCGCTGGATATGGATGGCCAGCCCCCGTTCTTCGCCGCGCTCCTGCAGATACTGGGAAAGTTCATCAAAAGAGAGCGGGCAGTCGGCAAGATCCACCAGCATGATCATGGCAAAGTATTCCTGCATCAGCGTCTGGGAAATGTCCAGCACGTTGATGTCTTTTTCGGCGAGCAGATTGGTGACATAGGCGATAATGCCTTTGCGGTCGCGGGCAAAAACGGACACGATAGACTTCATAAAAACCTTCCTTTCAGGAGGGAGAGGATCAGTTGTCGCGGACCTGGAGAAGCTTGGAAAGCTCGCGCTCGTGCCGGTTGTTGGAGGCGATCAAGACGGCCAGCTCATCCGTTCCGGCGGGCAGGCCCTTGAAGCTGATGCAGCAGTCAAAATCGAAGCCTTCGGCATGATAGTGCGTGTTGTCGAAATCGATCGACGCATAGACCCGGCCGTCGCGCGCGACATTGGCGGAGCCGACCGACTGCATGCGGGGCGCCTGGCGCGTGAAGGAAGAAGAGGCTGCGGAGCGGGTAAAATTCCCGCTGCTGCTCTGGGACGCATAGCGGTAGGAAGCGGAGGAACCGGAGGAAGCGGAGCTGCTCTGCCCGGACTTGCTCTCGCTGCCGCTCTTTTTGAGCTGCTTTGCGACGATAGCGATAATGATGATAAAAAAGACGATGATTTCCATAAGGCGCTTTCCTTTCCTGTGATGCGGCTGCGCAGGCCTGCTGCCCTATTTTCTGCGGAATATGGCGATTCCGTAGGCAGGGAGCGGATAGGCAAGGGAGTGAGGGTGATTGTCTGCCGGGATGCTTTCTGCCGTAAAGACCGGCCGTTCGGCTGTCGGGATCAGCCCTCTTGTTTCATCCAGAACGAGCTCATAGCGGCCGCCGGAGGGCAGGCCCAGGCGGTAATCGGAGCGTTCCATAGGGGTAAAGTTGACGGTGAAGACGAGCGGGTGGCGGCGGTCGTCGCCGAATCTCGCAAAGCTGAAGATACTGCGGGAGGCATCGTCAACGCCCATCCATTCAAAACCGGAAAAGCCTTTGTCTTCCTGCCAGAGCGCGTGCGTGCGCTTATACAGATGCAGCAGATCCCGGACGAACTTTTTCAGATCCCGGTTGCGCTCATCTTCCAGGATAAACCAGTCGAGCTCGCGGCCTTCCGACCATTCGCGCCGCTGCCCGAATTCCTGACCCATAAAGAGCAGCTTCTTGCCGGGATGCCCCAGCATAAACGTGTAGGCACACTTCAGATTTTTGTATTTATCATTCTCATAACCCGGCATCTTCTCGAACATGGAGCATTTTAAGTGCACCACTTCATCGTGCGAGATGGGAAGAATATAGTTTTCCGAATCCGCGTAGGTCATGGCGAAGGTCATCTCATTGTGATGATAGCTGCGGAAGTAGGGATCCTGCTTCAGAGAGCCCAGAAAAGCATGCATCCAGCCCATGTTCCACTTAAAGGTAAACCCAAGACCGCCTTCTTCCGGCGAGCCGGTCACCTTCGGCCAGGCCGTGCTTTCTTCCGCGATGGTCATGACGCCCGGAAATTCGCCGCGCACCACACTGTTCATGTGACGGAAAAACTCGATGGCGTCGAGGTTTTCATGTCCGCCGTAGCGGTTCGCGACCCACTCGCCGTCCTTTCTGCCGTAGTCCAGATAGAGCATGGAGGCAACGGCGTCCACACGCAGCCCGTCGATATGGTACTCGCGGCACCAGAAGAGGGCGTTGGCGATGAGAAAATTGGAGACGGCGGGGTAGCCGTAATTGAAGATCTTGGTGCCCCAGTCCGGGTGCTCGCCGAGGCGGGGATCCGGATGCTCGTAGAGCGGCTCGCCGTCGAAATCCGCAAGGCCGAAATCGTCCCGCGGGAAATGTGCCGGCACCCAGTCCATGATCACGCCGATGCCGTTTTTGTGGCAGGTATCCACAAAGAAGCGGAAGTCGTCCGGGGTGCCCAGCCGGCTGGTGGGGGCATAGTAGCCGGTCACCTGATAGCCCCAGGAGGCGTCAAAGGGATATTCGGCCAGACCGATCAGTTCGATATGGGTATAGCCCATATCCTTCACATATTTGACCAGACGGTCTGCCAGCTCGCGGAAGGTATAAAAGCCTTCATCATCGGTCTCCCAGTGCCGCATCCAGGAGGCAGGATGGCATTCGTAAATGCTGAGCGCCATGTGCGCGGGATCGCAGGAGGCGCGGTGAGAGAGCCACTCATCATCGGAAAAATGATAATGAGACGCGAAGAAGCGCGAGGCCGTGCCGGGGCGGCATTCCGCATGGAATGCGTAGGGATCGGCTTTCTTAAGGTATCGGCCGTCCCGCGTCTTGATCTGAAATTTGTAGCACTGGCCTTCGCGGGCATTCGGGATATCGGCCTCGAAGACATCGGTCCCTTCCGCACGGGGCAGAGGATCCGCGTCGGGGTTCCAGCCGTTGCCGTCATAGAGCAAAGAGACTTCTTCCGCGTGCGGTGCCCAGACGGCTACGTGAAAGCCGCCTTCCGGCAACGGATGAGCGCCGAGCTTTTTATAGAGCTCGTAGTGTGTCCCCTGTTTAAATAAATAATTGTCCAGATCCGAAAACATAACAGCTCCTTTTCCTCTGGAGAAGTATAGCAAAAAAATGGCGATAGGTAAAGAAGAAAAACAGGCTGCCTGTGCAACAGATGCCAACAAAGTGTAGCGAGAAGAAGCGCCCTGTTCCTTGACGGAGGCATAAAAGGGCAGGATAATCAGGGCACAGCAATGGGGAGAGCATAAGCAAGGGGAAAGACTGTACCCTTGCTTTTTCGCACCATAGAGCAGGAGAAGTCCATGAAAGAAACGGTCGTTGTCATCTTCGGTGAGGAAAGTGAGTGGCTGCAGCGCTTTGCGGAGGCTCTTCGGGAAAGAACGAAGGCGCGGATGAAGGTGCTTCTGTTTGCGGAGGAAAACGCCGCACGGATCTATCTGACGGAAAAACCGGTGGATCTGGCTATCCTGCCGGAAAAGATGGCAGAGGACTTTTCCGCCCTGACGGAAACGCTTTATTTTACGGAAGAAGAGCGGCCGGAAGATGACTCTGCGCTTTACCGCTACCGGAAGATGAGCCAGCATCTTAAGGCAATCGAGGCACATCTTGGCAGGGATGCGGAGATAAGCGGGAGCATGAGGGCGGAAGTGCATGCGGTCTACAGTCCCGTGCGCGGCGCCGGACAGACCGCGGCCGCACTGATCCTTGCGCAGCTTCTGGGAGAAAGGGGCTCTTCGCTCCTGATCAGTACGGAACGCTATTCGGCGCTGCCCGCGCTGCTCTCCCGGGAAAAGGAAGGAAGCCTTGCCGAGCTGCTCTATTTTGCTCACGTGAA
>CADCPP010000100.1 GCA_902803355.1 uncultured Lachnospiraceae bacterium
CGCGGAGCCGGGATGGATGTTCACACCGTGCACCGTTACCTTTACGGCGGCGGCGTTGAAGTTCTCGTATTCGAGCTCGCCGAGCGTTCCGCCGTCCACGGTATAGGCGTATTCCGCGCCGAAGCCGGGGATGTCAAAATGCTCCGGCCCGCGGCCGACTTCTTCATCCGGGGTGAAGGCAATGGCAAGACGCCCGTGCTTTATCTCGGGATGCGCCAGCAGGTATTCCGCAGCGGATACGATCTCCGCAACGCCCGCCTTATCATCGGCGCCGAGCAGCGTGGTGCCGTCCGTCACGATCAGCTGCTGCCCTTCGTAGTCTTTCAGGAAGGGGAAATCGCTCACGCGGGTGACCACGCCGTTTCCGAGCTCGATATCGCCGCCGGCATACTGCACAAAGCGCGGTTTGATATTCGCCCCCGAGACCGCGGGAGAGGTGTCCATGTGAGCGATCAGCCCGATGCAGGTCTCCTCCTCGCAGCCGGGCGATGCCGGCAGATGGCCGTAGACGCGGCCGTATTCATCGCGGCGCACGTTCTCCAGCCCGAGCGCGCGCAGCTCCTCCGCCAGATGATCGGCAAGCAGCAGCTGGCAGGCGGTGGAAGGCGTGGCTTCACTTTCCTCATCAGAGGTCGTTTCAAAAGCAACATAGCGCAGGAAGCGTTCTTCAACAGTCATTGGGTTATTCCTCCGTATAGCGGCGCGTCAGGGCTTCATACAGCATGAGAGCGCCGGTGGTGATCGATTCGGCCGTGGTAAATTCTGCCGCGTTGTGGCTGATGCCGCCCCGGCAGGGGATAAAGAGCATGGCGGTGGGGACGATCTCCGCAAAGCCGAGCGCGTCATGCCCCGCGCCGCTCATCATGCGGTGCGAAGAAACGCCGAGGCTGCGGGCGGCCTGCTCCAGCTGATCCATCAGCTGCGGCGCCATGGCGCGGGGCAGGTCTTCGTACTGCCGCACCATGCTGATCTCCACGCCCCGCTCTCTTGCGATATTCTCCGCGGAGATGCGCAGGCGTTCCTCCATGCGGTCAAGGCTTGCGGCGCTGATGCCGCGGGTATCCACACCAAGCTCTGTCCAGCCCGGAATGACATTCATGACATTCGGGCTGTTTTTGATGATCCCCACAGTGGCAACGCCCTGAAAA
Organism: uncultured Lachnospiraceae bacterium; assembly: GCA_902803355.1. Classification (GTDB taxonomy): domain Bacteria; phylum Bacillota; class Clostridia; order Lachnospirales; family Lachnospiraceae; genus UBA6987. The sequence goes on from CADCPP010000100.1 coordinate 1,149, forward strand.
CGGCGCTCGGACTGGCCGATCTTTTCTATGGCAAGGATGAGCTCGGCGGCGGCGCAGAGGGCATCGCTCCGCATATCCATGGGCGTCGCGCCGGAATGATCCGCCTGCCCGTCGATCACGATGCGGAAGCGTCTCGGCCCGGCGATGGCTTCCACAATGCCCACCTCTTTTCCGAGGTTTTCCAGGACCTTGCCCTGCTCGATGTGCAGCTCAAAATAGGCCTCAATGCCTTCGATCCGCTGCGGATGAAGATCATAGCCGGCCTCGTCAAAGACTTCGGCAAGGGATCTGCCCTCCGGATTCTGAAACGCGGCGATGTCATCACCGTCGACGGCGCCGGTCACAAGCCCGCTGCCCACGGTGGAGCGGCCGAAGGAGGCACTCTCTTCGCAGCGGAAGGCGGCGACGCGCAGCGGAATGTTCAGCCCGCTTTCCTTCAGCCATTTCAGGCAGGCCATGCCGGCAGCGACGCCGGCCACGCCGTCAAAGCGCCCGCCGCTCACCACGCTGTCCAGATGCGAGCCGATCAGGACGCAGGCTTTTCCGTTATCCGCGGCCAGAGAGGCGGCATCATTTTCCAGGTAGCTGTTGCCGACAGCGTCGGTATAGGCAATCAGATCGTTTCGCTCGCCCCAGTCGCGGAACAGCCGGTGCATCTCATCTTCCACGGGGCCGTAACCGAGTCTGGTCACGCCGCCTCCGGCAAGACTTCCCGGCTCTTCAAAGAGGGCCATGATGGCCCGGATATCTTCGAGACGGTTTGCGGGAATATCCATGATCGTTTACCGCACCGCGACTTCCAGGGCGATCTCCATCATCTGGGTAAAGGTGTTCTGGCGCTCTTCGGCGGTGGTCATCTCGTTCAGGAAGATATGATCGGAGATCGTGAAGATGCCGAGGGCGTGTTTGCCGGCCCGTGCCGCGTTGGTATACAGGGCGGCGGTCTCCATCTCGGTGCAGAGCGCGCCCATGCTGCGCCAGTTTTCGTTCTGGAGCTTATCGGCGGTATAGAAGGTGTCGGAGGAGAAGACGTTGCCGACGAAATGGCGCACGCCCAGCTCATCCGCGATGGCGTCGGCCTTTTTCAGCAGACCGAAATCCGCGATGGGGGCGTAGGTGCCCCGCAGATCGAACTGGCTGCAGTAATTCGAATTGGTGCAGGCACCTTCGGCAATGACCACGTCGCGCAGGTGGATGTAGTCCTGCAGGGCGCCGGCGGAGCCGATGCGGATGATGTTTTCCACGCCGAAGAAATTGAAGAGCTCATAGCTGTAGATGCCGATGGACGGGATGCCCATGCCGCTGGCCATGACGGAGACCGGCGTGCCCTTGTACAGGCCGGTGTAGCCCTGCACGCCGCGCACATTGTTCACGAGTCTTGCGTCAGTCAGGAAATTCTCCGCCACGAATTTGCTGCGCAGCGGATCGCCGGGCATGAGAACGGTCTTGGCGAAATCATCGGGGGTCGCATTGATATGAGGGGTGGGATAAGCTGCCATAATAGCCTCCTTGAAGGTGATATGATTCATCGTTTTTCTTTTCTTCTGTTTTGTATTATACTGTATTTCAAGGCGTTTGCCTATAGCAAAATTCATGTTGAAGGAGAGGAGGAGCAGCATGAACGAGCGGATCGTTCATCCTTTCGGACCCTTATATGACGCCTCATCGCGGATCCTGATCCTCGGCTCGTTTCCGTCGGTCAAGTCGCGTGAGCAGAACTTTTTCTACGGCCACCCGCAGAACCGTTTCTGGAAGGTCACGGCGGCGCTGCTGAATGAGCCTCTGCCGCAGAGCATCCCGGAAAAACGGAAGATGCTGCTTGCGCATCATATCGCGCTCTGGGACAGCATCGCGTCCTGCCGCGTGGTCGGCTCTTCGGATGCGTCGATCAAAGACGCGGTCCCGAATGACCTCTCGCAGATTCTTGACGCGGCAGAGATCCGGCAGATTTACTGCAACGGCACGACTTCCTTCTCCCTGTATGAAAAATATATCCGGCCCGTGACGGGCCGGAGCGCGGTAAAACTCCCCTCCACCAGTCCGGCCAATGCGGCCTGGAGCCTGGACCGCCTTATCGAAGCGTGGCGGGTGATCCTGACGGAGCTGTAACGTTTTTTTCTGCGGGGCAGGAGTTTCCTGAACCGGCCATGTCTTTATCCGTTGACGTCCTTATAGGCCATCTCCCACACATCTGCATAGGTGCTTAAGGGGGCGTCGGCAAGAAGAGACATCAGTAAAAAACATTCGTAGGGGTTGACAGGATAGAGTTCATAAAGGAAGCAGTCCTTCAGCAGCTGGTTCGTCGTGTTGATAAAGCCGATATAGCGCCTCCTGGGATTATCCATCACCTCTTTTTTCTGCGACCAGATAAAGAAAGAAAGCGTGATCAGATCGTAGCGGCTGATCTGCACCTTTCCGCTCAGCAGGCCGTGCAGACGCTGACGGCCAATCCGGCCAGACCGTGCTCCAGACAGATGTATTCATCCCCCAATTGTCCTTTCGCCAGGAGTCAGAATCATTTCTTATCTATTATAGGATAAAGATCGCTTGTTCTGTAATTTGAATTTTATGTTCTGCATAAATCGATTTTTTTCATTATACTCCCGCGGCGGGAAATCTCAAGACCTGCACGAATAAAAGATCCGGACGGCACCGAAGGCCGGCCGGATCTTTGATGTGCGGAACAGTTTTTCCTGATTTGGGAAAAGTGCTTAAAGTTCCTTAATATAGCAGATGATTTTTGCGGTCTCGCGGAAGCCCGCCCCGGTCCGGATGGCCGCTGCGGCCGCGTCGCCGAGGGCACAGTCTGAGGCAAGCTCCCGGCAGCCCATGTCCTTTGCCCACTCGCTCACGGCAGCGATCAGCTGGGCGGAAAGCTCATCCGGGGCATCATCGGTCAGATAGATCCCTTCCAGATAGGCCACCCCGTTTTTGCACTCCCGCGCGCCCTCCACATAGTCCCGGCGGATCCGCGCGTGCGCAAGACCGAGCAGCTCGTCATCCCGGCGGCAGCCGAAGAGAGCAGCCTTCGGATCCTCCAGCTGGCGCTTAAAGGCGTGGCTGATCAGCTCTCCGCTGCCGGGCCGAAGCCGCTCGCTGAGCGCGGCAATGGAAGGAAGATCGGATTCGCTCAGGCGGAAGCCGCCGCCTTCCTGAAGAAGTGTCTGGCGGCGCGCAAGCAGTTCGCCGAGCAGACCGGCAAGGAGTCCGCTGCTCATGCCGTATAAGGAGAAGGGACTTCCGCCGTCCATCAGCCCTGCCAGCATGCCTTCCAGTTCGGTATCGTCATACAGGGAGAGCTCCTTATCCGGCGCAGGGCAGCCGCCGCGCTCTTCCAGCGCATGCAGGGCGTCGCGGCATCTTTGCTCCATGCCGCATTCACGGTAGCCCAGAAGAAAATCACCGACCTCGGCCTGAAACGATTCCGGAACGGATTCATCGAAGCTGCGGCACCAGGCGATCTTTTCGGGAGAGTCAAGAACGCTCTGCAGAAAGCCGAGCGATTTTTCCAGCCAGTCAAAGACCATCGTGTTATCCATGATTCCTCCTTGTCTTCAGATCAGCAGTGTCTGCAGTGCCATGGCCCCGTCCCTGGCTTCCACCTTCGCCACGGCGCCGGAAATAAACGGCATCATAGGCGGCAGATGGCCAAGGTCCGCGTTCAGCAGGATGGGGACGTTCAGATCGCCCAGAACATCGGCTGCGGCATCGTCAAAGCCCATTCCCATGAATTCCTCGCCAAAGTGCATGGGACGGCCGAAAATAAAGCCGCCGGCGTGCCGGAACCAGCCGGCTTCCTTAAGCTGCCAGAGGGCGCGGCGAAAGCTCATGGGATTTAAGTCGCAGGCCTCCAGGAACCAGAGGATCCCATCTTCCCGATAGCGCTCCGCAAACGCAGCCGCCCGGTCAAAGCGCGTGCCGCAGAGCGTGACGAGGCAGTCAAGGCACCCGCCGATAAGCCGCCCGGAAAAGCTGACGCTGCCGTCATTCGAAGTGCGGCCGCTTCTATCAAGGACTGTCATTCCATAGGCTTCAGTGATATTATAAGGCGCAAAGGGATGCTCTTCATCCTTCAGCGATTCTTTTTCCCAGCCTTTATAATTGGTAAAAACGTGTTTACTTCCGGTCAACACCGCAAAGGCATCTTCCAGAGACTCGTGCAGCGGCTGCATCCCGAAGGAGGAGGCGCAGGGCCCGTAAACGGCGGCCGTATCGCAGAGGGTGGGCAGCGTAAACGTGAGGTTCGTATTATCCGAATACCCCATAAACCAGCGCGGCTTTGCTTTCGCGATCGCCTCAAAGTCGGTAAAGGGCAGGTCCTCGCACATGGTCTCGCCGCCGCCGCAGGAGAGGATCACATCCGCGCGGTCATGCAGGAAGAAATCGTTGATCTCCGCCCCGCAGGCCTTGGGCGTGCTGCTTTTTCCGATGCCCTCTTCCGCGTAGCAGTTCGGACCGAGAACGGTCTGATACCCCATCGCGTGAAAATGCTCAAGTGCGGCGCCGAAAGCGCTGCGGTAAGGTTCCGTAGAACAGCCGAAGGACGGAGCGATAAAACCGATCCGTCCTCCGGGTGCCAGAAATTCCGGGTAGCGCATAGATACTCCTCAGTCTTTCAGCTGTTTATTGATTTCTGCGGCGGCCTCCGCAAAAGCCTTGATCACGGCGTCTGAATCCGTGTTCTTCGGAAGCTCTTCCGCAGCATCGTCTGCGGCTTCTTCCATGGCTTCGGCAAGGCCTTTGATGCTCTCTTCGGCGGCGGCAGCTTCTGCCCCGGCCGCGTTTTCAAGGCGGATCGCGGCGCTCAGATCATCGGCGGCATCTTCGGAGGCTTCAGCCGGCTCTGCGGGCACGGCTTCTTCTTTTTGCGCGGCGTCAGATGCTTCTTTGCTTTCCGGCGAGGGGGCCTTTTCCCCGTCTTCGGGAACGGCCGCTGCCTTTGCCTTTTCTTCTTCGGCTTTCTTTTTGGCCTCTTCTTCCGCTCTTGCTTCTTCTTCGGCCTTTTCGACTTCCCGTTTTGCCTTGGCGATCTTTGAGGCTTCCACGATGCGGGTGATGATCAGGTACAGGGCGATCAGAACGATCGCGCCGCCCAGGATGGCGACCACCGTCGTCGGGAACTGTTTGGTATACTGTGCGGTATAGCTGCTGTCGCCGAGGATCGTGTAGATCTCGCCGTCAGCTGCGGGCGTGCCGTCCGATTTGTACCAGCGGACAAAGTCGTAATTCTTCTTTTCGGATGCGGCAGGCAGGGTGACGGGCTCGCCGTAGACCTGCGGGATGTCCTGCGTTCCGGCTTCGGAATGGAAATGCAGCGTGTAGGTGTTGGGAAGCAGCGTGGTCTTTGCCTTAAGGGTCTGCTTCTCGGGGCCGGTGATGTAGGTCGCACCGGCGGTATAGGGCGAACCGTCTTCATTCAGCCACGCGTCAAAATGATAGCCGTCCTTTTCCGGTATGGGAAGCTCGGGGATGGTGCCATTCGCTTCAATGGCCTGCCAGGCTGCGTCGTTCACGTACAGCTCGACATCAAGACCGCCGCTTGCGTTGTCGGCGGGATGGAAGCTGCCGAGCACTTCGTCATAGTAAGGGGAGAAAACCTCTTTCGCCAGACCTTCTTCCAGAGGGAAGGCCGCGCAGTAGCTTTCCGTCGCGGCAACGTGCGTGAATTCCGCGGAAGGAACGACAGGCATATAGCCGTCCGCCATTGCATTTTCCGGCGCCGCGAAATAGACGAAGTTATTGATCAGGGAAGGCTGCTCATAGAAGGGATAAGCGACCCGGTTGCGCTTGAGGGAGGAAAAGCTTTCGTCGATGACCAGGGATGCCCGCGCCCGGATGAGTTGGGTGTCCCAGATGTTGCCGGGAACTTCTTTCCAGGCGGCTTCGGCAAGGGCCTTTTCCACGGCCTTTTCATAGTCGGCATCGGAAACGCCCTCGGCGCGCTCGGGCTCGGGTTTGTCATAGGCGGTAGTGGCCACGTTGTCCGCGTAGGTGCACATCGTGAGCGTTACCGTATAAGGCTGGCTGCCGCTGCCCGCGCCGTCAAGCGCGACACCGCCGTAGGCGGAAAAAGCGGAGTTGCCGTAGAAAGAGCTGTTGATAAAGTCTGCGGAAACGGTTTGATCCGCGGCGATATAGAGGCCGCCGCCAAGACCGGTCCCCGCGGCAAGGCCCTCAAGGCCTTCCTGCAGCACGGATGATTCGGCGCGGTTGCCGGCCAGGATCCCGTTCAGGAAGGTCAGCTTGGTATTAACCAGGGCAAGGCCGCCGCCCAGGGAGGCGCTGTTCAGGCAGACTTCGCAGCCGTTCATGAGAAGGCTGCAGCCTGCGGCATAGATCGCGCCGCCTTTGGTCTGGTCGGTATAGTCTGCATAGTCTGCAGGCTGTTCCGGATCCGCGGCTCCAGCGGCATCGGGGTCGGCGGGCAGGTACTGATGGCTGGCTTCGTTGGAAACAAAGCTGCAGCGCGTAAGCGCAAGGTCGGCGTTTTCGGCGTAGATGGCGCCGCCGCCGAGCGCAGCCTTGCGGTTGCTGCTCATGTTGCCGGTGAAGGCGCAGTCTTCCGCGGTGAAATGGATATTGTCACTGCCTTCCCGTCCGATGAGGAGCACGGCACCGCCGCGCAGGCAGACCGCGCTGCCCAGGAAAGAGCAGTTCTTCGCCGTTAAGGAAAGCTTCGCATCGCTGTCGTTATAGACGGCGCTGATGTTGGCGCCCGCAAGGCCGACATAGTTGCGGAACACGCAGCCCGTAAGCTCTGCGTTCACATTGCCCTGCATGGTTATGGCAGGCATAAGATCGGGATTCGTCTCCCAGAACTCATCCATGATCATGGCGGCGTCGCCGTCGGAAACAAAGGTGATGTTCTCAAACGTAACGGAGATCTCTCCCGCGCTGCCGTCCAGAATAAAGGAGGCGCCGGTCCAGACAGACGTGCCATGGTCCTTGTAGGAACGGATCGTCATGCTCTTGCTGATGGTGATGGGATCACTTACGGATTCAAAGCTGATATCATCCACCAGAAGGACATCGCCGTCGCTCGCGGTCTCGATCAGGCGGCGCAGGCCGGCCTCGCCGTTAATGCCCCCCGGGGCAGCGGCCATGGCGGTCTGTCCCACGAAAAGGATCAGGGCAAGCAGCAGCGCGCTGATTTTGAGACCAAAAGGTTTAAAGGATAAGGATCGCATGAATTCATTTCCTCCCCTATTTTTCTGCATAGATAGAAGCATTATAGCAAAGCATCGAAAAAAAGGCAAGAAAAAGCCGCGCGGAAGCAAGATTCTGCGCGGTTTTTGGGAAAAACAGACGTTTTTTGACCCGTATTTTACGCTTTCGGGCCTAAACGGAGCTCGTCGGCATGGGCTTTCATGCCGCGGATCGCGATCTCCGAGACTTCGCGGAGGTCCATGCCCAGCATTTCGCAGCCCTTCAGGATCAGCTCGCGGTTGCATTTTGCGGCGAATTTCTTATCCTTGAACTTCTTCATGAAGCTGGGAACTTCCAGGTCCGTGATGCCCATGGGGCGCATGCGCGCGGCAGCCTGGATGATGCCGGAGAGCTCATCGACGGTGAAGAGCGATTTTTCCATGAGCGTTTCCGGCTTCACGTCATTGCGCAGGGTGTAGCCGTGGCAGAGGATGGCGCGGATGTCTTCCTCGGGCACGCCGGCCTGTCGCAGCGGCTCTTCGGTATGCTGCAGATGCTCCTCCGGGAACTTTTCGAAATCATAGTCGTGCAGCCAGCCCACGGCTTCCCAGTGCTCCTTATCCTCGCCGAAGTGCTCCGCGAAGGCGCCCATGCAGGCGGAAACATTCGCGGCGTGCAGGAGGAGATGATCTTCGGTGACCATCGTCGCGTTCAGTCGTTTGGCCTCTTCCAGGGTCAGCTTTTCCATGGCTTTCCTCCTCCGCTTACAGCTTGCTTTCTTTCAGGAGCGCGTCCCATTCCCTGATGATGGAACGGTCGGCAAAGTAATCGATGCGCATGGCTCTGCGCACGCGGGCAAGCGTCTCATTTGTGATCTCCTGCGCGCGGGCGGTGCCTTCGCGAAGGATGTCGTAAACACTGTCCAGATCCGCCTCCCATTTCGCACGCTCCGCGCGAATGGGAGAGAGCGTCTCCTCCAGAATATTGATCAGGAATTTCTTGCAGGTCCCGTCGCCCAGGCCCCCGCGGCGGTAATGGGCTTTCATCTCTTCCAGGTTCGCGTAGTCCGGCAGATAACGGCCAAAGTGCTCGTCGCGGCAGAAGGCGTCCAGATAGGTGAAGACCACGTTGCCTTCGGTATGGCCGGGATCCGAGATCTGAAGATGGGTCGGGTCGGTGAACATCTTGCCGTTAACCTGCTTCTTTACGGTCTTCGCGCTGTCCGAAAGGTAGATGCAGTTGCCCAGCGACTTGCTCATCTTGGCCTTGCCGTCCACACCCGGCAGACGGCGCTGCGTCTCATTTTCCGGGATGACGGCCTTCGGCAGGATAAGCGTTTCGCCGTAGGTGCGGTTGAATTTCTCCACAATCTCGCGGGCCTGCTCGATCATGGGCAGCTGGTCTTCGCCGACGGGAACGATGTTTGCGTTAAAGGCCGTGATATCCGCCGTCTGAGAGACCGGATAGGTGAAAAAGCCGGCCGGAAGGCCTTCATCCGCAAAGCCGCGCATCTGGATCTCCGCCTTGACGGTGGGGTTGCGCGAAAGGCGCGCCGTAGTCACCATGTTAAGGTAATAGAAGCTGAGGGCGTGCAGGGCCGGCAGCGCGGACTGAACGCAGATGGTGCTCTTTGCGGGATCGATCCCCACGGAAAGATAATCCAGCACCACCTGGATGATATTGTCGCGGATCTTGCCGGGGTTGTCGGCGTTGTCCGTGAGGGCCTGATCATCCGCGATCAGGATATTGACCGCGTCAAATTTACCTGAATTCTGCAGCTCCACGCGGCGCTTTAACGAGCCCACGTAATGCCCGAGGTGCAGGCGCCCCGTGGGACGGTCTCCGGTCAGAATGATATTTTTTTCGGCCATGCTCATGCCTCCCGAAATGAAATGGTTAATGAATGGATCAATGCGTTCATCTTAGCACGCAGGAGGCGTTTAGACAAGCGAAATGTCAAAAGCCCTCCTCGGACAGATTCCGCTGGAAAGAGGAAGCGCGGCATGGTACAATACGAGTCATCCCGGTCCGGAAAGGAGGTCAGCTGCCATGAAAAAGATCAGCTTTGCCCTTGCGGCGCATGTCGACGCCGGCAAGACAACGCTTGCCGAAGCGCTGCTGCATGCCTGCGGGGCGGTCCGCGAGCCCGGAAGAGTCGATAAAGGCAGCGCAGCTCTTGATACCGGCACGCAGGAAAAAAGCCGGGGCATTACGGTCTTTGCCGGCGAAGCCTCGCTGCGCTGGAAAGACGCGGAGCTGAACCTTCTGGATACGCCCGGTCATGTGGATTTTTCGCCGGAGACGGAACGGGTCCTGGCGGCCGCGGATGCGGCAGTGCTGGTCATCAGCGGGCTGGACGGGGTGCAGGCGCATACGCATTCTCTCTGGAAGCTGCTGGAAAAACGAGGCCTGCCGGTCCTGCTCTTTGTCTCCAAGATGGATGCGGGAAGAAGAACGCAGGAGGAGCTGCTGAAGGACCTTCGGGATTCGCTTTCCGAAGCGGTGCTTCCGGCTGCCGAGCTTCTTTCTCCGGGCGAGGAGGCGGCGCTTCTGGATGAATCCCTGCTGGAGCGGCTTCTTGCAGGAGAAGCGCTGACGGCAGAGGACGGCCTTTCGCTGATCCGCGAACGCAAGGCCTATCCCGTCTTTTTCGGGAGCGGCCTGAAGGAGCAGGGCGTGATCCCTCTTCTGGATCTTCTTGCGCAGCTTGCTCCGGATACCGCTGCGGCGTGCCAGAAAGCCTTCGGCGCCATCGTATACAAGATCAGCTATGATGAAAAAGGAAACCGGCTGACCCATCTGAAATGTCTTTCGGGAGAGCTCGCGCCGCGGGATCTCATCGGATATCCGGACGGAAGAAACAGTGAAAAACTCACGCAGATCCGCCGCTATACCGGCAGCCGCTATACGCAGGAGGAGCTGCTTTCCGCAGGCAGCATTGCCGCGGTCACCGGTCTTGCGGAAAGCAGAAGCGGCGATGCCATCGGCTGCGCCGGGCAGAAGGAGGACGGTCTGTTTTTCGCGCCGGTCATGCGCTTTACACTGCATCTTCCGGATGGTCTGAAGCCGGAACAGGCGCTCCCTCAGCTGAAAAAACTGGAAGAAGAGGACCCTTCGCTCCGGCTGCGCTATGCGCCTGCCCTGGAAAAGATCACGGCAGACCTGATGGGGCCGGTGCAGGGGGAAGTCCTGATCGAGACCGTGAAGGAGCGCTTTGGCTGGACCATCTGCCTGGAGCAGGGGAAGGTTTTGTACCGAGAGACCTTAAGCGCCCCGGTTGAGGGCGTAGGACATTATGAGCCGCTGCGGCACTATGCGGAGGTCCACCTCGCGATCAGACCGCTTCCGCGCGGCAGCGGGATCGTATACTGCGACGAGGATAAGGGACGCTTCCTTGCCGGCGATATGCGCCGGCTGATCCTGGGGCAGCTTGCGCAGAAAAAGCACAAGGGCGTGCTGACGGGCAGCGAGCTTGCGGATGTGGAGATCGCGCTCCTCGGCGGGCGCTTTCACGAAAAGCATACCGAGGGCGGAGACTTTCGCGAGGCGGCCTGGCGGGCAGTCAGACAGGGCCTCATGCAGGCCCGCCGTGAGGGGAAAACGCAGCTCCTGGAACCGTATCTGGCCTTTACCATCAGCGTTCCACCGGATAAGACGGGCCGCGTGCTCGGCGATATTCAGGCGCGCTCCGGCAGGGCTGAGCAAACCGGAGAAGAGGACGGCCTTGCCGTGATCATCGGCCGCGCGCCCTTTGCCCTGATGCAGGACTATGCCGCGCTTCTTGCCTCCTTTACCGGAGGACGCGGGCGCATGCAGGCCCGTCAGGACGGCTATGACCTCTGCCATAACGCGGAAGAGGTGGTGAGGGATGCCGCATACGATGCCGCAGCGGACCGCGAGGATCCGCCGGATTCGGTCTTCTGCCGGAACGGAGGCGGCTTCTCCGTCCCGTGGGATAAGGTCCCGGAGCTGATGCATCTGCCTTATCTGGCCTATGATCCGAACAGGGCGCAGGGCGGCTCTCGTAGCGGCGGGGATGGCAGCGCTCAGGCGCGTCCTCGCGCGCCGCAGGGAACAGATGAAGAACTGGAAGCCATCATGCTACGGGAATTCGGCCCCATCAAGCGGCCGGCGGTAAGCAGCCGGACCGAGGTCTGGAACAGCGATGAACCGTGGCGGGAGCCCGTGAAGCTGGACGGACCGCAGGAAATGATCGTTGACGGCTACAACCTGATCTTCGCCTGGCCGGAGCTGAAGGAAGCCGCGGAAAAGAGCCTAGACCTTGCCAGAGAACGGCTGGAAGTGATGCTGCAAAGCTACGCCGCCTTTACCGGACGGAAGATCCTGCTGGTCTTTGACGGCTGGCGGGTGGCCGGAAACGCAGGCTCGGAAGAAGAGAAAGCGCCGCTCACCATCATCTATACGGCGGAAAACGAGACGGCGGACATGGCGATCGAAAAAGAACTGAGCGCGCGGCAGGCAGAGAAAAAACGTGCCATGCCGGTCGTGGTGAGCAACGATAACCTGATCCGCCTGGCCGTGATCCGCACGGGAGGCCTGCGGCTTGATTGCGCATCCTTTACGGAGGAATACCGGGAGGCGATGCGGCGCCTCTCCGAGATCACCAAAGAAAAGAAGGCGCTCGGCGAAGCCGTGTTGGATGCGGCCGCAGGCGCAGATTTTGAAAAAAACTCACAGCCTTTTCACAGGAACTTCACAGGAGAAACGTAAACTCTTTCCTGACCAAAGGGAGAAGCCTCCCCGAAGAAACTGCCTGAAAAGGATAATGAGATGAAGAAAAATAATAAAACGATCATAGCCCTGCTTCTTGGATGCGCGCTGCTGCTTTCCGCCTGCGGAGGAGGCCAGGGAAATGCGGCGATAAGCAATGACGCGGTTGCGACGGCGGGCAGCGCCGTTCAGGGCAACACGAACCCGGCCACCCAGCCGGAAACGGCAAAAGTCGAAAGCAGCGCGGAAGAGACCCATGCCGCAGACCCTGAGGAAAGCAGGGTGGAAAACACAGGAAGCCTGAGCGTGATCACGAGCGTTTCGGACGGATTTACCGTCTCCGGAGATGTCTATACCATCACGAAGGAAGGAAGCTACAGCTTCTCCGGCACGGCCAGGGAAGGCCAGATCGTGGTAGACGCGGAAGAGCAGAAGGTCGAGATCATCCTTGCCGGGGTCACGTTGAGCAATTCCTCCGACGCGCCCATCAAAGCGCTTTCGGCCGATAAGGTAACCCTGACGGCGGCGGACGGCAGCTACAACGAGATCAGCGACCTGCGCCCGCTGCGCTCCGAAGAGGAGAGCGAGGAAGAGGATAAGGCGGCCGGCGGCGCCATCTACGCAAAGTGCGACTTGACCCTTGCCGGGACCGGATCGCTCGTAGTCACCGCCTCGTACAATAACGGCGTTCATACGACCAAGGATCTCAAGGTAAAGGACCTTGCCCTGAAGGTGACGGCGCCGAACAACGCGCTGAAGGGCAAGGATTCCGTGAGCGTCGCCTCCGGCAGCCTGCTGCTCATCTCCACCGGCGGCGACGGCATCAAAACAGAGGACAGCGACGTTTCCTCCAAGGGCAACCAGCGGGGCACGGTGACCATCTCCGGCGGGACCATCGACATCTACGCAGCCTGCGACGGCATTGATGCTTCCTATAACGTGGAGATCGGCAAGGGCGAGCCCGTCATCAATCTCTATACCGACAGCTATTCGCCGTACACCGGCGAGGTAGTGAGCAGCGGCGGAACGAAGGCCTATATGATCGTGTCGCCCAGCCTGTACAACAGCTACAAGCTGTTCGCGGCGTATTATTACAACGATGACCGCAGCAGCGGCAAGTGGGCGCAGGCGTCCTATGAGATGCCCTGCTACAGCGGCCGGACCACCTATTACGCCTTAAGCTATACGGCACCGTCCGGCTACGATAACGTGGCCTTCTTCGCCTTCACCGGGACCGAGGCATCCCTGGAGGATTACGCGGCAGCCACAGGCGGCGGCGCGGTGAACGGCAGCATGAACGCCTACCTCATCAGCAGCATCAGCGGCAGCAGTATTTCGGGCGACTATGTCTCCTTAAACACCTCCGGAGGCAGCTCCGTTTCCGCGAAGGGCATCAAGGCGGACAACGAGATCCTGATCTCCGGCGGGAGCCTTACGATCCAGAGCACGGACGACGCCATCCATGCCAATAACGATGTGACGCTGGAAAACGGCGAAAACGGCCTCGGCAACGTGACGGTCTCCGGCGGATCGCTTACTCTCACCAGCGGCGATGACGGCATCCACGGCGATAATGTGGTGACCATCGACGGCGGCCGGATCGATGTGGTGAATGCCTATGAGGGCATCGAAGGAAACGTCATTGATTTCAATGACGGCACGGTCTATATCTATGCAACGGACGACGGCGTAAATGCGAAAAACGGTTCCGCGGCGCCGCTCATCCGGGTAAACGGCGGCTACCTGCAGGTGACCACCCGCTCCGGCGATACCGACGGACTGGACTCCAACGGCAATTACGTGCAGACCGGTGGTTTTGTGCTGGTGCTTGGCGGCTCCTCGCAGGGGAACATGGCCGGCTCCGTGGATGTGGACGGCAGCGTGAGCGTGACCGGCGGGACTATCGTGGCGCTCGGCGGCATCTGCGAGACGCCTTCCGGCAGCAATAACTGCTGCACGGTGGTCATGAGCGGCCAGAGCTTCTCCGCAGGTGATTACACGGTGAGCGACGGGAAGAACATTCTGATCAGTTTTACGGTAGACGGAACTTATCAAAACGGCTGGATCGCCTCTGATACCTTCTCGCAGGGAAGCAGCTATACTCTTTCCCGCGGCGGCAGCAGCGTCTATACCTGGTCGCAGAGCAGCCAGTCTGAAGGCTCCGGCGGCTCCGGAAGCTTTGGCCCCGGCGGAGGCTGGGGACAGCCCGGCGGCGGATGGGGCCCCGGAAGACATTAACATAACGAAAGGGCTCTCGAAAGAGGGCCCTTTCCCATTGCCTTATTCTATTTTGCCCAGTTCGCGAAGGTGTTCGTCCCATTCTTCTTTGCTGATGGTGACGGTCTCCCAGGGGAGAATGGCGGGATCATCGCAGTAAATACTGAGTTCTGTGTGGTTGGCGTCATAACCGAGATCCAGATAGTTCAGAAAAGTAATCAGCCGGGCGAAATCGATTCCCTCGATCTTCTTTTCACCGAGAAGCTCGTTCATGGCTGTAAAGCTGTTTTGCTCCTTGATGGCAGCACGGACATCCTGCAGCAGTGCGAAGAGTTCCTGCTGCGCGGCGCTGGCTTTTCCTGCTTCAACAAGGTCGGAAAGCTGATCGTAGTCGTTGTAACCATCCCCGGTCCTGTAAAGGACGTCGATATAGACCTCATCGATCCCGTCGGTCCGTACGGCAGCAATGATCTGGAAGCGGTATCCGTCCAGCCACCCCGGCTCCACGTAAGTTCCTGTCCCAAGAGAAGAATCCCGCCTGCTTCCGGACCATTCCTCCGGCGCGCTGACAAGAGCCTTCTTCAGAAGATCAAAAAACATGTCCTTATCCAGCACTTCGAAGTCATAATCCGACGGATCCGGATCCCCGGAATCGTCAGGATCAAGTACTGTTTTCATGATCTCTTCGACTTTTTTCCGATCGCGTTTTTCAGCCTCGCTTCCCTGACCGAACCATCTGCCTGTTGATTGGAGTCTGTTGATCTCATAATACGGGTTGCCATCAGGTCCGATATGCATCTGGTAGGATTCATTCCAACATCCTTCAACATAGCGGTGGCGCAGGTCGATGCCGATAAAACCGGCATGAATGGGGTCATAGAGGCCATCCATGCCCGTGAAGATGATGGAATAATACCAATCATTTTCTTCATCGGTATAAGAGGCCTGCTGGTAATAATTCGGCAGCCGGATCTCGCCTGCTTTCGGTTTGGTCCACTCCCCGCGCCAGCGCTCATACTGCTTCTTCAGCGTATTGCCGACGGCGGTACGGACCTCGGAACTTGCTGCGCAGGCGGTCCCGAAGCCGGCCGCCAGAATAAGCAGGAAAATGGCGGCGGCACGGCCAAGACCGCGGAAAAACTGCTTTCTTTTTGCACGGGCGAGCGGCCTCTCCAGCCAGGCAGCGGCTGGAGCGGAGTCTTCCGCCGGGCTTTCCGCAGGATCGGTGGCTTTCGGAAGGCTGTCTTCCGGCATATACTTCCTCAGTGCGCCGGCGATCTTCTTATCATATTCATCTTTCTGTCTGCGTGTCATTGTTCTTCCTCCTTCAGTAAGGCGTAAAGGCTTTTCTTTCCGCGCTGCAGCGCTTTTCGGACGGCGCCTTCTTTTCTGCCGATGAGCCCGCCGATCTCGGCGGGCGTATATCCGTACAGATAGGCCAGGATCAGCATGTCCCGGGTGGCATCCGGCAGCCCTGCGATCGCCCGGTCCAGAGCATCCTTTTCGGCATAACGCTCCTCTGTTTGTGCTTCAAGGAGCGGCGCGGCTTCCCCGAAGATCTCTCCGTCAGTCGGGATCTCACGGCGCTTTTTCAGAAGGTCAAGGGATGCGCTTTTTAAGACGATCCGAAGAAGCCCTTCAAGCCGCGGACCGCTTCCGGCATTTCTGATGAGTTCCGGACGTCTGAGAAGCCGCAGAAATGCCTCGTGGACCGCATCCTCGCAGTCAGCCTGCTCCGAAAAATACCGCCTTGCCCAAAGAAGCATCCTGTCATACCAGGACGCGTAGATTTCGCGGATATCCGATTGGGGCTGCTGCACTTTTGCCATGGAGGCTCCTTTCGTTTCGGCTGTCATATGCCTTCTGTCCTATAAACGATTTTAAAGGAGAAAATGGGACAGAGGAAAATAAAAAAAACCGGGGGACTGGGCTTCCTAATATGGAAGGGTATAAAAAGGGATATCAGTAAAGGCGAAAAAGGAGGGATTATCACCCTCCTTTTCTGC
>CADCPP010000101.1 GCA_902803355.1 uncultured Lachnospiraceae bacterium
CCCAAGACCTGTCACCGGCGGCGCATCGGGAAAGATATGCTCACCAGCCATCGTGCGGTCCATGATCTCCAGCATCGGGACCGCCTGAACCTCCTTGTACCAGAAGGAATCCACACCGATCTCCCGTGCCCGTTTAAGGAACAGCGCGTCCGGAAGCGACGTCACGATGATGATCTTGATTCCCGGGTAAGACTGCTTGATCCGCGCAGCCGCATCCAGGCCGTTCGAGCCGTCGCTCATCACGACGTCCATGAGGACCAGATCGACTCCGCCTCTGGCACACCAGGCGTCGGCTACCCTGGCGGTCTCTATGGACGCCGCCAGCCGGTAGCGGTCAGATGATGCGATGATCGTTTCAAAAAGCTGTCTGGGGACCGTCTGGTCATCCACGATCAATACATTTATAGGCATGCGGCACCTCCTTCGGCAGCATCAGTGTAACGGTATAGACCGGGGAATACGAAAGCTCCATGGTTCCTCCGATATATTCCGTAAGTTCACGCAGGGACTTAAGGCCGCCGGTCTCCCGTATGGGGCCGGCCGGCTGCTCCCCGTTGCTGATCAGGCGGATGACATAGCCGCCGCCACGTTCTTCTACCAGGACCTGCAACTTATCTCCGCGGGCATGGCGCAGCGTATTGGTGAAGCATTCATGGATCGCTGTTGTCACCACATGCTTCTGCGGTTCCGACTGGGGGAGCGTGCCCCGAACGAGCACGCATACGCCCAGCTGTGCCGCGGTCTTCTGCAGCAGGTCATAGTCATCCTCCGCCTCCGGTACATCGCCGGAAAGCAGGAAGGATACATTTCGCTGAAGCCTGCGCCGGATATCTTCGCGGTCTTTTTCGCTGCCGCCGCCTGCCAGATAATTTTTAATGGTCAGCAAATCTGCGCCAACCTCATCATGCAGGCGCACCCGGGCATTCAGTCTTTCCTTTTCGGCGGTGAGTGAAACGATCTCCCGGTTGTATGCCGCCAGTTGTTCATTCAGATCAGACAGCTTCTCTTCCCGCTCCCGCAGGAGAAGCGTCTTCTGGTAAAGCTCAGTCACATCCGTCGCAGTCACGCCGTGCGCCGCTTCTTTTCCTAAGAAAGCGTCTCTTTCGCTCAGGCTCCACACCGTCCCATCCGGCGCTGTGATAAGCATGGTATCTTCGAGCGCTGTGCCGTGGTACCCATCTATAAAAACCCCCGAAAACAGCGCATTCCGGATCTCTTCCCCGCTGAGTGACGCCCTGCCCAGCGCATTCCGGCAGAGGGCCTGCATGGCAGCATTGATCATCAGGATCCTCCCACCGGGAAGATAGAAACAGATCCCGTCAGGCAGACTGTCAACGGCCTCCCTGACCGACATCGGAGTGATCTGGTTTTTCCCGTAATGAAAAAGATTTTTATAAAACTGCCATATGGCAAAACCGATCCCGGCAAAAAGCAGGACATGAAACAAATACGGCATGGCGGTAAAGCGTACGGAGATCTCGACCACACGGGGGTCCTTGGCAATAGGTTCCGTGTAATAACTGATGCACTGAACGATAAAATATGTCCCTGCCATCAGAAGCACACCATTGAAGAGGAAAACGTACCGCTTCCTGCGCAGACTGAGGATCACGAGTCCCACAGCTCCCCAGAATAAGCAGATGGCAAGCGGGCCTGCAAAAAGCCAGAAGACAGAGAAGCCTTTCACCTTATTCCTCCTTCCCGGAAACGGCAGTGAAAGATCAGGTCCTGCCCCTCCTTGGTAACGGAAACGTCCATGCGCTCATCTTCGCCAGATCCGGTCTTATTAAACGGAAGCGTAAACGAAGCGGCGCTCACAAGCAAGCGGAGGCTCAGTTCTCCATGCTTTGCCTTCAGCAGGACCACGAGCGCAGTCATGGACTCCAGCGCCTCCTCAACGATCCGCTCTATCAGTTCATAGGCGCGGATCAGCATTTCAGCGGGGAAAATCCCGTCCCCCGACGCCGAAAGTACCGCATTTACACCCTTCAAACGAATATAATTCAGGGACTCGGATACCGCCAGAGACAGTTCCTCAAAAGGCAGGCGGCCGTCCCCGGCCATCAGTTCCATATTGCTGCGCCGCTTGATGTACGCACAGAGAACGGCGATATCCGAAAGGCGTTCGTCAAAAGCCGCCTCCGGCCCATCTGCCATCGCACGGATACGGTCAAGCTGGGGCCTGAGCGCGCAGTTGATGCCGTCATAAATCCGGCTGCGGGCTTCTGTCTCCGCCCTTTCCTTCTCGATCTTCGTTCTGGAGGCAAGGTAGGTATTTCTGGCCTCGATCCGCGCGGCCGTCTCCTCCAGCCCGCGGTTCAAGCGCCGCAGCTCAGCCACATCGGTCTGCCAGACGATCTTTCCGCCGGAAAC
>CADCPP010000102.1 GCA_902803355.1 uncultured Lachnospiraceae bacterium
ACGATATTTCCTGGCAGTTGCCAGAGAAGAGAATATGACCCGCGCGGCAGATCTGCTGCATGTGACGCAGCCCACCCTGTCCAAAGCTCTGAAGGCTCTGGAAGATGAGCTTGGCAAGAAGCTGTTTACCAGACACAGCTTCAGCATAGCCCTGACGGAAGAAGGCGTGCTTCTCCGGAACCGGGCGGAAGATCTGATCTCCATGGCGGATAAGATCGAGCAGGAATTTCTTTCCCTGGACGACATCACCGGCGGCGATCTCTACTTCGGGCTCGCGGAGTCCTGGCAGATCCGCCATCTTGCCGGACAGATCCGTGAGTTCAAAAAAAGCTTCCCCGGCCTTCGCTACCATATCACGAGCGGTGATACGGAGCAGGTCACGGAGAAGCTGGATAAGGGACTCCTTGATTTTGCCGCGATCTTCGAGAGACCGGATGAGAAGAAGTATCACTTTCTTCCTTTCCCGGAGGCGGACTACTTCGGCGCGGTCATGCCGGCCGGCAGCACGCTCGCGGAAAAAGAAGCCGTGAGTGCCGAGGATCTGGCAGGTCTGCCGCTGTTCACCTCGCAGCAAAGCTGGGAGAACGATATCCGTCCCTGGGCCGGAAAGGCCTTCTCCCTGCTCCGCCTGGAGGGGTCCTTCCGCCTTGCCTACAACGGCTCCCTGTTCGCCCGGGAAGGCCTGGGCGTTCTGCTCACGCTCAACGATCTGGTGGATACCTCTCCCGGAAGCGGGCTGGTGTTCCGGCCGCTCTTCCCGAGGCTGGAGATGAAGATGTATCTGATCTGGAACAAGTATCAGAGCTTTACCCCCATCGCGGAGCGCTTTCTTGCGCAGCTTAAAGGTTCCTTCGCAAACCGATAAAAAATGGCCTTGCCGCGAAGAGACGGCAAGGCCTTTCCTTTTTATGTCTGATCCCTTTGGATTCTTTTGTCACTGCTTCGGGCCGTAGATCTTCCAGGCTTTCCGCAGGACCTGCTCGATCTCACCGAACACGCGCTGTCCGTCTTCGGGCATGTTATCGCTCGAGACGCGCACCGTCCGCTCCGCTTCCCGAAACTTCACCACATACGCCGCGCCGGTGATCCCAACGCCGTCCTTTTCGTTCCACTTCCGCATCTTGTTCTCATCCACGATCTTCAGGCAGTCGTAAAGCGCCGTATCCGAAACCAGACAGGCCCGGCAGCTCTCCGTCTGTCCGCTCCACTGCGAATACTTTGCCATGAGCATGCTGCCGTCCTGCCGGCGGTAAAGAACGTATTCATCGTGGCCGTCGCCGCCCACGGTCCCGACCGTCGCCTCGTAATAATCAAAGATCATCTCACAGGCGCCGTTTTTGATCTGGGCGATCCAGTCTTCTTCCGTCTCTTCCCTCCCCGCGTCGGGATCATAGACCATGGAATTCTTTGAATACATCTGGATCAGCACGTCGTGCTCCGGCATCGTGAAGGTAAAGATGTATCCGTGGTCGTTATCGTAGTCCTGCTTCATCTTGACATCATTGCTGTAGAAGGAATAATCCGTGTCCGTAGCGATCATGTCATAATAGACCGTCACCTTCGATCCGGCGGTATAAGCCGTTTTTTTCGACGAAAAACCGCTCTTATAGATCACCTTGTATTTTTTGCCGAAGCATCCGCCTAAACTGATCATGACCATCACTCCTATTACGATAAAAATCAAGGTCTTCCGGGGCTTTTTCATCACATCTCCTTTTCCGGTCTTTCGCTGCATGTTTGCAGGGGCAGCCTGCTTTTCAGCAGCGGAATGCCTGTTTCCATCCACCACTGGTTGTCAACACCGCCGGAGCTCATTCCGCCATGAGCAAACTGCTTGATCACGGCAAAATCCATATATTCGTCGGTCAGCGGCTTGCCTGAGAGCGAAAAATATTCCCCTTTTATCCATTTTTCCAGATCATCAGGCGAAAGCATCTCCATACTCTCCGCCTGCTCTTTCAGATAGTTCCAGAAATACGGGTCGCCTCTGAAGCCCCATCTTTCCGGTTTTTCCTCAAATATCTTCGACAGTTTCATCTTTCCGTACCTCCGTAGCCGTTCAGCCTCGCATCGCCAAGGCTTTGCCTCGCCCGCCAAGTCCTATCATAATATAGATTCTGCCTTTTCGTCCAGAGGAAAAGCCACCTGTTATTCGACGATCTCTCCTGCAAACATGATGGCGCTCGTCTCGTTGCAGGTCGTGTAGATGAAGAACGAGAAGGGCTCATCCGCCGTGAATACCTTTGGTTTATCCGGCTCGAAGAAAGCCGTGTCCTCCACCACGATCGCGGTCACGGCAGCCGCCTCAACGCCTTCCTCATCCAGCTTGATCCTGGTCTTCTGAATGATATCGCTGACAAAGATCTGATGGTCGATCATTGCCGAAAAATCAGCCTTGCCTGCATCAAAAGCAAGACTGACGCCGTAAGCCTTCAGGAAATCCACCAGCTCCCCGCTTGAAAATGCGGTTTCCAGATCCATCTTCGGGATCGTGACCTGCACATTGGCCGTTTCCGCTTTCGAGATCTTCTCTGCCAGTCCTTCCCGGGAACCGAGCACGAAGGCCATCGAAACACCGCCTTTCATCGGCAGGATGACAAGTTTGGTATCCCCATCTTCATAATAGGAGAAGTGATCGGTCGTCGTCATGAATTCTTTTTTGACCGTCTGCCCCTCACGGGTATGGAAATCTCCCTCTTTTGTCAGTCCCTTGCTGAACTCGGTCTCCCAGGCGTCCTTGAAATACAGGGCATTCATTAAAACGACAGCCAGCTGATCCGTGGGGTAGTCATCCGGAAGGAGTTTTTCGATCATATGCTCCGTCTTGATATCGGCCCACTCGTTGATCTTTTCCACGGCGTTTGCCGGAGTAAAGGAGCGGTATTCCGCCGCATAATTCTTTTCAACGGATTCTCTGTAGGCATCCTTGAAGTCTTCCCGGATCCTGTCCGCTTTCCAGACCGAATTGGCCACGCGAAGCGCCCGGAAAGGCTCGGCTTCGTCAGAGGAGATCCAGCCCTGCTTTTGCCCTTCTTTGAAATCCGCGACGTCGCGCTCAAGATCGGAAGCGAAATTCTCGACGAAGCCGTTAAAATCCAGGCAGTATTCGATCCATTCCTCTTCGGATGAGACACCAAGCGCCTTCAAAAGCTCCGCCCTGGTCTCTCCCTCTGCCCCCGCTAAAAGCAGGCCAAGCGCATAGCGGAAGGAGAGCGGCGAGGCCATATAGCTGCCGGAGGCGTTCTGAGACAGGTATTCGAGAAGCCTTTCATCAAAGAGATCCGCATTCATCGTGTTCCTGATGATCTCTGTTTTCCGGGCTCTCATCTTCTCTGCCCAGATCACAGGTTCATCCCCGGCACAAGCAGGGGTCTCTGCTGCCGGCATGGTCGGGTCCTCCTTTTCCTGCGAGGATCCCGTCGGATTCGCGGCCGGCGAACTGCCGCAGGCCGATAACGCCGTGATCAGCATGGCTGCGGCAAACAGCAAGCTGATGATATTTGCAAGTTTTGCTTTGTGCTTCATGAGAAACCTCCAGGCTGTTTTTTTGTTCCGAAAGGGTCGATCTCCTTCTGCTCATAATACAAACCGGCCGGGCAAAACGTTGCACCTGTGTCAAATTTTACGCTCCGGCCGCCTTTCCGGCCTGTGTGCGTAAAAGATCCGTTTCGGACCGAAAGACAGAATTCTTGCCCAATCTTTTTTCAGTTTTGTGTTTTCTCCGTACGCATCAAGGTATTCGGCCGGATCGAGATCTCCCACAAAACAATCCCCGTCATCCAGTATGAGCGAGACACTGTCGTCGCTGTGACTCGGCGTGTGGATTATCTCACCGGAGATCCCCATCCCGGCAAGCGCTTCCCTGCTTGCCTCGCAGGAGATCACCTTCGCCAGGGACTCATCGATCGGCCTGTATGGCAGTTTATCTCTGAAGAAGATGTGGTCTGAGCTGTGTACAAAGTCCTTCTGCTTATCGATCAGAAGAAGCCTTACGCCCTGAACCATTAACTCACTGATCAGCCCCATATGATCCGGGTGATAGTGCGTGGCCAGAACACAGCCGATGTCCTTCACCTGAATACCGTTCTGTTTAAGTGCCTTGTAAAACGCATTCAGCGTCCCGGCATAGTCCGTGTCGACAAGCAGCCCGCCGCTGCTTCCCTGAATGAAAAACGTATTCGTGTTTCCATACTTCAGTTTGATCATTGTACCGCTTTCTTCTATCTATTTCCATTCCTTCCAGACTTCCGGACGGTATCCGACCGTCGCCTGCTTGCCATTGCGGACGATCGGCTGTTTCAGTACGGCCTGGTTTTCCAGCACTTTTTCCAGCCTGTCCTCTGCCGCGATATACCTGATCAGCGCCAGCAGATCCTTGTCTTTGCCGTCCGGATCGATCATGGCGTCCAGGCCGCCGACCGCCTGACAAACGCTCTGGAATTCGCCCTTGCTCAGGCCCTTTTCCTTCAGATCCACCGACTGGAACCTGATTCCGCGTTCCTTGAAATAGCGCTCGGCTTTGCGGGTATCTGCACTTTTCTTTGTTCCAAATATCTGGATGTTCATTCCCGGATCCTTTCTTCTTATCGCACAGACTGGTCCGCATCTCAGATCACAGCTGAAGATCTCTTGTGCCGTCCTGACAAACCGTGTCGTTTGCGGCTAATTGAGCGATATGGACGGAAGCTCGTGAATATCGTATTCCTCGTAATAGATCTTGAATGCCGTTTCGACATCGCCTGAGAGTTCGATCAGCGCGCCAGCCTGGAACATGGCGGACAGGGTTCCGGAAGGGGCCTTCCATGCCGCATTGGAGACAACGTGCATGCTTTCCTGCCCGGCTTTTTCCGCCCGCAGGATCGCTTCTCCCTCAAACAGCAAGGTGCCGGTTGCGATGTGATAATCGCTGGAGATAATCGCCAGCTGCTTGACGCGGGGATATTGTCTGGTCAGGATATCGTAGGTGTTGATGGCGTTCTGCGCTGTTGTCAGGGAGCGGTCTTCCACAATGATCCGGCCATCCGGAACGCCCTGATCTCGCAGCCAGTCCGCCATTGCCCCGGCTTCTGTTACCGAAGAGTTCTCCGAAGCTGTTCCCCCGCCTGTACAGACGATCAGCGCGTTCGGATACTTTTCCGCACAGGCAAGTGCCGTCTCAAGGCGATGGATCAGCTCTTCCCGCATGCTGCCGTCCGGATTCAACTGAAAGCCCAAAACGACCAGACACAGTTCGTCCGTATCCGGAAGCCCATCCGGAAGGAGATCATAATTCAGCGTCTGTTTCTCTGCAGAAGCCCAGAGCTCCATGATCTTTTCCCAGCGGATGGCCTCATCTGTGCTGACCAGGCGAAGCTCTTTCAAAAGATCCTGTACCTTCCGGTCTGCTTTTTCTCCGTATGTCCCGTAGTAGACCGCCAGTTCCTCGATGATCTCCGAAGCGCTGCGCTTTGCCCCGCATGCCGCAAGAAGAAGAGAGATTGCGCCTGTCAAAAAAACGGCTACTACGATTTTTCCGATTCTTTTCATCTTAATTCTCCAGGCCAGCGATCATCTTCAGCAGGTCCATTTTCTTCTTTGGCCGGTGCGTGCCGTCGCTTTGCCTTTTTGTGAAGCTGCAGGGCACGGAAAAATAATACACGGAAGAAAACGTAGAGATCTCCCTGTCCTGCTTTTGTTTCAATCTTTTTCTTTCGGAACCGAAATATAAACCATTTTCAACGGTAAATCTTTTATAGTATTACCTTCGCAAACAGTATAATAATTGCTGCAACAATGGCAAATCTTAAAAACCAGTTCTTCTCTGATACATTGATCGCAGTTGCAATGTTGGCATTTTTCGGATTTCGAACGTAATACAATTCCAGTGTTCTGGGTGGATTATCTGAGAAAATAGAGCAAGTATATGTTTTTCCGTTGACCTCATATTTGTTATCACACTGTCTCCCGTTTCCTTTTTCCTTTTTGTATGACTTCACAAAAACGGCGGTAACAACGTGTCCTTGCTCAATGGCCTTTTTAAGGGCTTTTTCCTGTCGATTTGGGCCTCG
Source organism: uncultured Lachnospiraceae bacterium (assembly GCA_902803355.1). Taxonomy (GTDB): domain Bacteria; phylum Bacillota; class Clostridia; order Lachnospirales; family Lachnospiraceae; genus UBA6987. Next base: position 6,048 of record CADCPP010000102.1, read on the forward strand.
ATCAATTGTTATGGAAATCAAATACCACGGAAACACGATCGCCGCCGCTGCAAACAGATACATAAAGTATTCCATAGATTATCTCCTGATATTCTGTACGCACCTCTGCCAAGCCGAATATACCGAAACTGGTTACCCTTCAGCAGATCATACACCGTTCCCTTTGCGCATCGAAGAATAGCCATGATTTCTGCTAGCACATTATGCTCCAGATTCTTTCATTTATCATTGTTTTCCTCACAAACTGCGAATTTGTCGATTTTATAGTCCAAGAAATCGCAACGATTATATCATTGAGCCCGGTACTCAGACAAGAATATACCCTCTGAACCCGCGCACAGAATAGTATGAA
>CADCPP010000103.1 GCA_902803355.1 uncultured Lachnospiraceae bacterium
AGCATGCTGTAAAGCAGGCTGTTGCACACATAGAGCCCCGCACTGTCCGACGGCCTTGCGGGGATGCCCAGTGCGTTTACCGCCGCAACGATCCCTTCCACCGGGAAGGTCGAGGGCAGCGTCTCGGGGCCTTCCGGCACGATGGGAAGATCCATCGGCTGAAAGCCTGCGTTGTCCGGGATGCGCGCCTTCATCAGGTTGCGGCCAAGCCGCTCCGGGGTGATGGCATCCCGCGTGCCCGCAAGCCCGAGCATCACCACGGCAGCGGGCTGCAGGCGGTCATAGGCTGCGCAGGCAAGATCCCGCGAGCGGGTAAATTCGACCGGCAGCAGAAGCTTTTCCAGCTTGCGCCTGCAGACCTCCTCCGGCAGACGCTCCAGCACCAGCTGCGTGGGATTCAGCGCATCGCCGCCAAACGGCTCGAACGCGGTAACAAGGATCGGTTTTTCATTTATGCTGCTCATGGCCGCACCTCCTGTGTCTGAGAATACTATTGGCGCTTTTCGTAATCCTCGTCAATGCGCTTTTTCCAGTCGGCACCGATGGGCGCGGCGCTCGCGCGCATGGCGCAGACTGTTTCCGCAAGGACCGTGTAGTTGAGCTGCGTGCCCGCATGGTCGCTGTGGTAGTTTGCCGCGCGGTCTGCGCCGATGCCGAAGCGTCCCGCCGTCTTTATGGCATCGATGTTTGCGCCCAGGAACAGGAATTCCCAGCCGTCCTTTTCTTTCTGCCGCTCCACCATTTCTTTCACACGTTCGTAGGAGTATTCCCGGCTCGCGTTCTCCAGGCCGTCTGTGGTGATCACGAAGATGGTCTTTTCCGGCCGGTCTTCTTCGCGGATATATTTATGGACATTCCCGATGTGATGGATGGCCCGGCCGACCGCATCGAGCAGCGCCGTGCAGCCGCGCACGTAATAGTCCTTTTCCGTCATCGGCTGCATCTGATCCAGCGGGATGCGGTCGTGCAGCACCTCGATCCTGTCATCGAAAAGCACCGTGGAGACAAGTACCTTTCCTCCTGCTTCGCGCTGCTTTGCGAGCATGCTGTTGTAACCGCCTATGGTGTCGCTTTCCAGGCCTCCCATGGACCCGCTGCGGTCCAGGATCATGACGAGTTCGGTAAGATCTTTCTTCATGGATGTGCCCTCCCTTGTGTTTACTTGCAAGGCGAGTATAGCAGGGCGGGCAGGGAAAAAGGTCGCCTGGCAGGCGACTTATGCAGGATGCCGGTTTACTCCATGGACGCGCCGAGGTACGGCTGGCCGTATTGAAACAGCAGCTGATTCACCTCGAAAATATCATAGATCTCATTTTCAATGCAGAAGCTCACGATCAGATCGAAGACGCTGCTGTTCATGAGTGAATAGCCCGCGGAGGCGAGCAGGTCTCTGCAATCGTCCAGATTCAGCCTGAGGCCGATGGCAAGCGCGAGGACGGTCTTCTTTTTCGGCATGTAGTCTTCATTGCAGCGGATCTTGGAGAAGACCTTCTTGTCCAGGTTGGCGCGTTTGTAGACCTCCGGATCACTCATGCCGCGCTCGTCGATCATGCGGAAAAGGCGCTCTCTGAAGCTCTCCCCGAGATTCTTCACCACCTCGTCCAGGGAGGGCTTTTTTGCTTTCGGATGAGCGGCGGATGTGCCTGCGCCGGGCGCGGAAGCAGCAGCCTTTGCCGCAGAAGGATGCGGCATACTGTAAGAGGGCGGCGGCGGAGAGGAGAAAGCCTTCTGCGCTTTCCATGTTTCACTAAGCTGCTCCAGGCGGCGCTGTGCCTGCAGATCGGCCATCATCCTTTCAGCGCGGCTGTTATATTCCTCGGCAGCCTTCGCCGCCGCATAGCGCTCATCGATATAAGCTTCAACGCGCGAGCTTAAGCCTTCTGCCAGCTGGTACGCCTCGCGGTTGAACACCACCAGCGTTACGTCAAGATCCGAGGTCTTCAGATAGTCCCGGATGGTCTCCGAGGCGATCTCAAGCGCTTTGTCTTTCGGGAAACCGTAGGTGCCTGTTGCGATCAGCGGAAAGGCAATGCTCCTGCAGCCGAGCTGATCTGCCAGCCGCAGCGACTCGCGGTAGCAGGAGCGAAGCACGGCAAACTCGCCGTGACTGCCGCCTTCCCAGGCCGGTCCCACCGTATGGATGATGGTCCTTGCCGGCAGAGCAAAGGCAGGCGTGGCCGCGCACTCTCCCGGCGCGATCCGCCCGATCTTCTGCCTTGCGGCAAGCAGCTGCTCAGCTCCTGCCGCCTGGTAGACGGCGCCGTCAGTTCCCCGGCCCCAACGCGGCTCCGGGTTTGCCGTATTGACGATCGCATCCGCCCGTACCCGCGTAATATCGTCTCTGATGATCTTAAACGGCATTGGCTCTCCTCCTTAAACAGGCTGCTGCGCGTTCTCTTACTTCTTTATTCTCCCTCAAACAGCCCTCTGTTCTTCTTGAAGAACTCATAATAGATCTTCGTATTCTCCAGTTCCCACCAGTTCCTGATCTCTGCAGGGCTGGCATCCAGATCATAGATCCGGGCGTCCTCCATTGAGAGCAGGAAGGGAGAATGCGTCGCGATGATAAGCTGGCAGCCGCAGTAGCGAACCTTTTCCGTCAGCATCCGCAGCAGTTCCAGCTGCATCGCGGGAGACATGCTGTTTTCCGGCTCGTCCAGACAGTAGAGGGTGTCGTTTTTGAGCTTCGTTTCGAAATATTCAAGCGCGGTCTCGCCGTTGCTCGCGAGTCTGACCTCCTTGCCGGCGGTCCTGCGGAGGAACTCGCGGCGGGAGACCGATCTCGATCGGGCCAGGATCTTCCGGCGCACCGCTTCGTAGTCCGCCATGCTGTTGAATCTGACCGTTTCGGGGTGTTCGCGAAGGTTCTTGTACTCTGCCTTGCCGTCCTCGATCGCATCGGCAATCTCCGCGTTGTTCGTGCGAACGGCAAGCATGTAATCGAAAATGTCGTCGCTGGTGATGATGCGGCTGCCGTTCGGAATACGAGCCCTGAAGTCCTCATCGTCCTCGCCCGTCGTATAGCGGCAGGCCGCCGCATAATCGTCGAAAAGCTCGCTGGAGTTGAACGGCGCGATGCGGTTCAATTCCAGCTTCGACGCGATCAGATTGAGCAAGGTGCTCTTTCCGGAGCCGTTGCCGCCGTAAAATATCGTGGTTTTCCTGAACCAGATCTCCGAAAGACACTTCGGGCCGAAAATGCCGCAGGGATATTCGTTGTCGATGTAGCCGTACTTCCAGACCATTTCCGGATCCGTGTTTCCGTTTTTCGCCATACGCCTGACGATCAGATCTTTTTCCCGTTCTGTCGGCAGCGTAAAAGATTCCAGATATCTGCTCATTGCCGCTCCCTTCAATCCATCTCGCTGAAAATATCGCTGTCGATCGAGATGACCTCCGACGCGGGGATCGTTCGCCCGTCCGCGAGGATGATGCTCCGGCTCTGCTGATCAAAACGGACGACTCTGCCGGCAGCCGATACATATTGGCCGCCTTCCTTCTTTTCGTCCGGAACGAAATAGGTGAACACGGCTTCCGAAGAAGGTCCTGCTGCCAGCAGGCGCGCCAGCCGGTCATTGAGCTGTGCCTTCCGCTCCTCGTTCAGTTCGATGCGGCTGTCCGTCCCGCGCTCCGATTCGCGGATGAGGTCATCGTAGCCCGTAAGCGCGGCGAAGGGAGAAAACTGCGCGGCGCGGGAGAGGCGGTCCATCCGCGGCCGCTTTGCAGAAACGTGATGCTCAAGATCTATGATGTCGGCATAGCGGCTTTTAGCGTCCCGTGTATCTTCGGGCACCGGCACTCTGCGCTCTTTTCTGCTGCTTTCCTGCTTGTTCACAGGCCTTCCTCCCTCTCTCTGTTTTCAGGCCTTCCCGGTCTTTAGTCTTTAGTCTTCAGCCGCTGCGGCTTTTTACGCCCGGTGGCCGCCGATCTGCCGGTTCCGCTCGATGGCGGTCGCGCCCTCCTGCAGGCTCAGGCCTCTCACCACGGCGTTCCGGCCGTATTTTTCTCGGATATCCAGCAGTGCCTGCTGCACTTTTCGCTCCTTTTCAAGCCCGGCTTCTTCCGCCTGCCGTCTTTTGTCCTCGGCTTCGTAATCGGTGAAGAGGTCTAACTGCTCCGTCTGCGATTCCTGCATCTTCCGCGCTTCTTCCTCGCTAACAAGATGCATCACCGCCACGTTGAAGCGCCGGACCAGAAGGTTTTTGTCCACCGTGCGGTCGTAGATGTCGCAGGCAGCCTCCGTGATCTGCCTGGTCGAGTGCGTGGGCCGCTCCAGATTCTGCGAGCCGTGCGCAGGCTTGGGCGCCTTCCTGCCGTACCAGTCGTTCACAACGGGGCCGCGGTAGGCCTTTGCCCGCACGGGATCCGTCAGGTTTTCTGTATCGTAATTCACATCTACGACCACCTGATCGGTGCACAGACCCTTTGCGGCAAGCTCCAGGGACAGGCCGTCCGCCATCTCCTGAATGATGATCCTGCCTTTTTCAAAGGGATAGGGCTGCCCGAGGACCTGCCCTGCGGAAAGGCTCTGCGATTCCGGTTTGTAGGCCTTGCAGTCCGCGATCTCGGCAGGCTCAAAGCCCCAGGCATGGTCGATCAGAAGCTCCGCGTTTACCCCGAAGAGCTGATAGAGCAGGTCCTCATTGTAATAGTCACTGTCCCTGCCCACGGAGCAGCGTGCCACATCGCCCATCGTATAGAGGCCGATCTCCTCCAACTTCCTTGCCGTGCTCCTGCCGACCCGCCAGAAGTCGGTCAGCGGGCGGTGGCACCAGAGCTTTTCGCGGTAGCTCATCTCGTCCAGCTCGGCAATGCGCACGCCGTCCTGATCCGCCGGGATGTGCTTGGCCTCGATATCCATGGCGATCTTGGCCAGGTACAGGTTGGTCCCGATGCCGGCTGTGGCCGTGATGCGTGTTTTGCTAAGCACCTCGCGGATCAGCTTCATGGCAAAGTCATGGGCGCTCAGGCCGTAAAGCCCCAGATAATTCGTGGCGTCGATGAAGACCTCATCCACGGAATAGACGAGCAGATCGTCCGGAGACACGTATTTCAGATAGAGCTCCACGATGCTGCGGGAGTATTCCATATAGTATTTCATGCGCGGGACGGCGACCACCATGTCCAGCTTCAGTGAAGGGTCGGCTGCCAGTTCGGAGGCGAACACGGAGCTGCCCGAAAACTTGCCGCCCGGCGCCTTCTTTAGGCGTTCAGCGTTGACGGCGCGGATGCCTTCCTTCGCCTCAAACAGCCTCGCCCTCCCTGAGATCCCGTGCGCCTTTAAGGCCGGCGAGACCGCAAGGCAGATCGTCTTGTCGGTGCGGCTCTCATCCGCCACCACCAGGTTCACGTCAAGAGGATCGTACCCGCGCTCGGCTGCTTCGACCGAGGCGTAGAACGATTTCAGATCGATGGCGATGTAAGTTTTCTGCTTCGCGCTCAAGATCTCCTCCTGCCCCTGCAGTCCGCGGCTGCATCAGGCCTTTTCCGTTTCCGCGGTACGGCACCGCGCAGATCGCGGCATGATCATCCGCCTTGCCTTGCCGGCGCGTAGCCGGTCTTTTCGATGAGTTCCTGACCGTCCTCCGACAGCAGGAATTCGAGCATCTTCTCCACGTTCGGGTTTGGATCGCCTTCGCGCGTGACCGCGACAAGGTCGACCGTGAGCGGGTAGGATCCGTTCTTAATGTTCTCCCGGGTCGGCAGGACGCCGTCCACAGCCAGCAGGCGTACATCGTTCTCCGTGTTCAGGTCTTCGACGAAATAGCGGAAGGAATAGCCGAAGGCGCCCTTCTCGTTTGCATACTGCGCCACGTGCCGGATCACCCCCATCATCGAATCCACGTACTCATAGGATTCCGGCTCCTTCAGCGGCACGTTGCCCATGAAGTACTCCATCATGGCCTGCGAACCGGAGTTTTCCGGCCGCTGGAAGGCGAGGATCTTCTGATTCTTCCCGCCCACCTCGGACCAGTTTGTGATCTCGCCGCTGTAGATCCTTTTGATCTGCTCGCTGGTGAGGTCCGTCACCGGATTGTCCGGTTCCACGAAGAAAACGAAAGCTTCTCTTCCGATCGGCGTGATCCTCAGGGTAATATTGGCCTCTTTAGCCCTTTCCATCTGTTCGCGGGAGGGTCTTGCTCCGAAGAAAATGTCGGTATCCTTTTTGAGCAGCCGCCAGTACGCGTTCACGGTATTGGTAAAGCCCACGATGCGGCCGTTCCCGTAGTATGTATTCTTATCCTCATATTTTGCGCGGTACGCCCTCTCGATCGCGCCGATATCCTTGTATACGGCCTTGGCGACTGCCGAATAGACCGGAAAGCAGGCTTCCGCGCCGTCAAGTCTTGGCATCTCCTTCTCGCTTTCGATGATCAGGCTTGCCGGATGATCCAGCTGCGCCAGCTTTGACGGTTCGTTCCAGACGGCATAAGGCGTAAGGTCCGTGCTGGAATAGCCGTTCATATAGTCGAAGCCGTGACCGGCATAGCGCACGGACGGCCGGTTCGCATAACTGACCGCGCTCACGGCGATGCAGACCGCCGCCGCCGCGAGGAAAGGCCAGGCCCTTTTCAGGATCTCTCTGCGTTTTTCCTTCTGCAGGACTGCGGAGAGGAAAAAGGCCAGCACAGGTCCAAGCACCGCCAAAAGGATAAAGAGCTTCCGGCCATCCGCGATCATCGGCAGCATGAGATAACCGGGCAGGAGCAGGGACAGGCCGCTTATGGCCGTCGACATCAGCACGCTGTCCACATTGCCCTTTGCGATCAGCAAAAGGATGGTAAAGCCAAGGATCACGATCCCTGCGATGATCCCGTACATCAGGCTGACGGCAGGGTTAAGTTTCTTTCTCAGCAGCAGGATGAATCCCGTAAGCAGCACCGGCGGGACGATCAGGATCGCTGCTCCCGGCAGGACCATCATGGTCAGCAGCGAGCCAAGACTTGCGATGGGCAGCAGCAAAGCAAAACCGAAAAGCTTCAGTGCGCCCTTTACGCGGGGCGGTGTGTTGATCATTTCTGCCTCCTATTTCTCCAGGATCTCGCTCAGCCTGGCGGCAAGGTCCTCCGGCGTCTCCCGCAGGCCGTTTTCGATCCACAAGCGGTAAGCGCCGAAGATCCCGCCGGTGATGAAATGCATTTTGTATTCATCATAGACGTCCCGGTAGGTCTCGAAAAATACGCGGTCGATATCATCCTTCACGATCCACAGCAGGCCGTCGCGGCGCAGCAGGAAGGTCATTTCCCGGTATTTCAGCACATGCGTAAACAGGGTGGCAAAGTACTCCCGGAGCGGATTGTCCCGGTAGCTGATGCCCGACTCCGCCACGAATTTGTCGGTGATCTCCGCGCACCATTTTTTCAGCACATCCTCCTTGTTGCCGAAGCTCCGGTAAAAGGACATGCGGGAGACGCCCGCCTTTTTGCACAGTTCGGTGATCGAGATCTGCTGAAAGCGTTTCCGGCGCATCATCTGCAGCAGGGCGATCTTGATATATTCCGCCATCTGGCTTTCGTTTTGCTGCATGATACAGTTCGCCTCCTTTGTCACATTGGCGTTCCGGCATATTGTCGCAGGTGAAAAATGTTGATACAATTGTAACATCATCATAGCAGAAACAGCAGTGAAATACAAGAAGTGCCGCGCTGCGGCAAGTCAAAATAAGGAGGAAACGATATGGAAAACAAAAAGATCGTGATTGCCGGCGGCGGTGTTCTGGGCACCCAGATCGGCCTCATCTGTGCCTACCATGGCTTTGACACCACCTTCTGGCTTCGCTCCGAAGGCTCCATCGGCCGCACACAGCCGAAGATTGAGCGCTACTCCGCGCTGATGCTGGAAGACCTGGCGAAGGCGAAGGCCCTGATCGGCAATCCCATCGGCGGCATGCTCTATCCCCGCGGGCTTATCCGCTCCTGGCAGGGCATCACGGCCGAGGCCATCGACGCCCTGATCGAAGAGGGCAAAAAGAACTTTGCCGAAAAGGTCCATATTGAGCTTGACCTGAAGAAAGCGCTGTCTGGCGCCTATCTTGTGATCGAATCCATGACGGAAGAGCCGAAAGCCAAGATCGGCATGTACGAAGCCATGCGGGATCTGCTGGATGAGGACACCATCCTCTGCACGAACTCCTCGACCCTCCTGCCGAGCATGTTCGCGGAATATACCGGCCGTCCGGAGAAATACTGCGCCCTGCACTTTGCCAATACCATCTGGAAAAACAACACGGGCGAGGTCATGGGCCATCCCGGAACGGATCC
>CADCPP010000104.1 GCA_902803355.1 uncultured Lachnospiraceae bacterium
AAATCGTAGTTGCCGGCGTAGAGCTGGATCTTGTTGTAGTCGATGTCCGCGATCATGGTGCAGACCTTGTTGAGGAAATAGCGGTCGTGGGAGACGACCACCACGGTGTTCTCGAAATTGATCAGGAATTCCTCGAGCCAGGCGATGGCGGCCAGATCCAGATGGTTGGTCGGCTCGTCCATGAGCAGGATATCGGGATTGCCGAAGAGGGCCTGCGCCAGCAGGACCTTCACCTTTTCGGCGCCGGAAAGCTCGCTCATCATTTTCTCGTGCAGCTCTGTTTCGATGCCGAGGCCGTTTAAGAGCGAGGCGGCGTCGGATTCGGCTTCCCAGCCATTCATGGCGGCAAATTCTGCCTCAAGCTCACTGGCCCGGATGCCGTCCTCTTCGGTAAAATCCTCTTTGGCATAGAGGGCATCCTTCTCCTTCATGACCTCGAAAAGACGCGGGTTGCCGAGCATGACAGTCTCCAGGACCTGATGCGCGTCATAGGCGTTGTGGTCCTGCTTCAGGATGCTGATGCGCTCGCCAGGAGTCACGAAGACATCCCCTTTTGACGGCTCGAGCTCGCCGGTCAGCACCTTCAGGAAGGTGGATTTGCCGGCGCCGTTTGCTCCGATGATGCCGTAGCATTCGCCGGGCACGAATTTGACGTTGACGTCTTCAAAAAGCGGTGTTTTGCCGAACCGCACGGTAACATTGCTGACAGTGATCATAAGGCTCCTTAATCAATACATATAATCACTTCTATTTTCGCATAAATCCGTGAAAAATCAAGTCTAATCGTTTTGACTTTCTGTATTCTTTTATGCTACTATATATTGGGCTTTTATGAGGCCCCAATACCGCAAAATGAGGTGAGGATCATGTTTCAGATCGTATGCCCGTCCTGCGCGGCAGTGCTGAGTGCGGATGAAGAAAAAGATACACTGTTCTGCAAGTATTGCGGAGCACGCATCGATGTAGGCAGAATGCGGCGTGAAGCCATGGGCGGCGAGGCAGCGCAGACAGCCGGAGAAGAGACTGCACGGGAAGAAGCGATCCCGCAGCCGGAAGAGGTCACGCAGCCGGAAGAGATCCCTCAGGGATCTGCGCCGGAAGCTGTTCTGCAGGTGCCTGAGGAAGAGGCCACGAAGAAGGCAAAAAAGAAGGGCGGCCTTGTGATCGTGCTGGCCCTGGTGCTGCTTCTTCTTGGCGGTGCGGCTGCCGGGTATTTTTTGCTGCTCAAACCGGCAGGCGAGTACAAGGCGGCGGAGGCGCTGCTTGAAGAAGGTGATTATAGCGGCGCCATCGATGCGTTTGAAGCATTGGGCGATTACAGAGACGCGGCGGAAAGGCTGCAGGAAGCCTATCTGAAAAAAGCGGAAGAGGAACTGGGAAAAGGAAAATACAGCCGTGCCGCGAGGACGCTGGACAATGTCGGAAGCATCAGCAAGGCGGATGATGCCGTCTTTGCGGCATACGAGGCCGCGCTGGGCGGCTCAGATATGTCGGCGCCAGGGGAACTGGTCGAGGAGCTGAAGGATCATATTGCCGACGAAGACCGCTATGAAGAGGCCGCCGGAAAGAAGATGGAAGAACTGCTTGCGGCGGAAAAGGACGATCAGCTGCTGCAGCTCTATGACGCGCTGTCCGGATGGGACATGAGCGAGATCCTGGGCAGCTGCGTGAAGGCGTCCCTGGAAAAGAGCCTCGAAGAGGGCAATATCACCCGCGCAGCCGCCCTTACGGCACGTTATGGCTCCTATGTGGACGGGCTGGCGGATACGCTGCTTGGCGGCATCAGCGCTGATCTTGAGAAGGCCATTCAGGGCAGTCTTGTGATCAAGCCGGAGACCTTTACCCAGCTGCAGAGCTTTATCGGGCGCGGAGACGGCAGCGCAGCGGAGACGGCAGCGATGTCCCTGCTGCTTCGGGCCTGGTATCGCCACGTACTGTATGCGGATCCTCAAGAGAGTTACGTTACTTCTCTGGCAACAGCAGACCTGACGGAAGAGGAGATGGCCGTGCTGCGCAGCATCATCCTGAAAGAGACGCCTGCACTTTGCGGCATTGCGGAAAGCGGTGCGCTCTGGTACGCGGATCAGGAGACGCTTACCGCGATAGAGACAGTCCTGCTGATGGTCGGTGGAAACGATGATACTGCCTGGGCGTTTACTCAGTTCGTGAGCTACCTGGAGACAGGGGATACCATAGACCTGCCTTTTCTCGATGAGATCCGGCTTCTCTGGGATATAAGAGAGGACGTGCGGAGCCTCTGCACGGTAGGTGAGCCCTTCATGGCCTTCCTGACCGGGACCTGGGGGACCGGAAAAAAAGGGGAAAACTTCTCCCTGACCATAAAGGAAAACGGGGTCTTCAGTCTTCTTTACGAGCTGCCGTTTGACCGCAAAAACGGATATCTGGACGCACTGAACGGCGGCTTCAGCATCGTGGATGAAAACAGAAAGGAACTGGTCCGCATCTGCGACATCAAGATCCTTGATTTTAAGACCATTAGCGTACATAATACGAAAAACGACACCACCTACACCATGACCCGGATAGGGGAATAGGAACAAAGAGGAAAAACATTTGCTGATCACAGAAGAAATCAAGAGACGGCGGACCTTCGCCATCATATCCCACCCGGATGCCGGCAAAACGACACTCACGGAAAAATTTCTGCTTTACGGCGGCGCCATCAATCTGGCCGGTTCCGTCAAGGGCCGCAAGACCGCGCGCCATGCCGTTTCGGACTGGATGGAGATCGAAAAGGAGAGAGGTATTTCGGTGACCTCCTCCGTCCTGCAGTTTGAATACGACGGCAAGTGCGTGAACATTCTGGACACGCCCGGCCACCAGGACTTTTCGGAAGATACCTACCGTACACTGATGGCAGCGGACTCCGCCGTCATGGTGATCGACGGCAGCAAGGGTGTGGAAGCGCAGACCATCAAGCTGTTCAAGGTCTGCGTGATGCGTCATATCCCGATCTTCACTTTTATCAACAAGATGGACCGCGAAGCGAAGGATCCCTTCGAACTGCTGGATGACATCGAGCACGTGCTCGGCATTGCGACCTGCCCGGTCAACTGGCCGCTCGGCTCCGGAAAATCCTTTAAAGGCATTTATGAACGGGACCGCAAGATGATCACGACCTTTACCGCGGCGGATGCCGGGCAGCATGAGATCGCCTCTGAATCGCTGGACCCGGATGCCGCCTCTACCCGCGAGAAGGTGGGCGGTCCGGCCATGGATCAGCTCGCGGAAGATCTGGAACTTCTGGACGCGGTGGCGGAACTGGATATGGACGAGGTCCTTGGCGGGAAATTAAGTCCGGTGTTTTTCGGTTCGGCGCTGACGAACTTCGGCGTACAGAACTTCCTGGAACACTTCCTGGCCATGGCGCCCTGCCCCGGCCCGCGCGCGGCGGACGTGCGCACGATCCTGCCGGAAGAGCCGTTCTCTGCTTTCGTGTTCAAGATCCAGGCCAATATGAACAAGGCGCACCGCGACCGCATCGCTTTCCTGCGCATCGTTTCGGGCAAGTATGAGGCCGGCATGGAAGTGGACCATGTGCAGGGGGGCCGGAAGATCCGCCTCTCGCAGTCCACGCAGATGATGGCGCAGGAGAGGACCATCGTGGAAACCGCCTACGCAGGGGATATCATCGGGGTCTTCGATCCGGGCATCTTCTCCATCGGCGATACCTTATCTGCCGGCAGCGAACCCTTCCGCTTTGAAGGCATTCCCACCTTCGCACCGGAACACTTCGCGAGGCTCCGCCAGGTGGATACCATGAAGCGCAAGCAGTTCTTAAAGGGCGTGGACCAGATCGCCCAGGAGGGCGCCATCCAGATCTTCCAGGAACTGCACAGCGGCATGGAAGAGATCATCGTGGGCGTGGTCGGCACTCTGCAGTTTGACGTGCTCATGTTCCGCCTGCAGAATGAATACAACGTAGAGGCAAAGCTGGAAGTGCTGCCTTACGAATACATCCGCTGGATCGTCAGCGATACCGACCCGGAAAAGATCCAGGGCACAAGCGACATGAAGCGGGTGCAGGACCTGAAGGGGAATCCTCTGCTGCTCTTTGCCAACAGCTGGAGCCCCGGCATGG
>CADCPP010000105.1 GCA_902803355.1 uncultured Lachnospiraceae bacterium
GCAGGGACACCAGGCGCGCGGGACGGTGGGTCATGTTGGCGACGACGTTCTTCGCATAAACTTCGCCGTTGTGCACGCTCTGGACTTCCAGCTTCAGCACATCCGGGACCTCATCAGGAGTGACGAGCTGAGGGCCGAAGGAGAAGAAGGTCGGGAAGTTCTTTACGATGCAGAGATAACGGGGGTTGCCCTTCAGGAATTCGTTGCCCTTCAGGATGGATTCCTCGGTCATATCCAGAATGGTGGTGTAGCCGGCAACGGCATCCAGCCAGTTCTCTTCGCTCACATCGCGGCAGTCCTTGCCGAGGATGACGCCGAGCTCTGCTTCCGCCGTGGTCTTCTGCGCTTCCTTCAAAGCAGGCATGTGGATCTCATCGCCGGGGCCGATCAGCGTATCAGCCATCTTGAAGAAGCTGCCCGGGAAGCCCTGAGGAGCCGCATCGCCGATATCGCCGGCGTGGTCAACGTAGTTCAGGCCGATGCCGAAGATCCTTCTGGGATTGCGGTACAGGGGCGCGTATTCAACTTTTTCATAGGGAACAGTACCGGCGATCTTGGCAAGTTCTTCCTTGCCGCCTTCGTTGTACCAATTGGTCAGACCCTTCAGCTGATCCTCAACGATGAGGTCATACAGATTTTCTTTCCAGGCGGTGCCCTTTGCCGCGTTCAGCGCATGGATGGGCAGGATGCCTTTCTCGGTAACGATGCCGGCGACTTCCGCGCCGCCCAGCTTGATGGTTGCCAGTCTCATGTTATTTCTCCTTTTCGTATGATCGCTGCCCTTCGGAAGACTCTCCTTCAGGGGCTTGCGTATCGTTTGTTTTTACGATATCATTATAAGCACAGACGAATATCTTTGTAAAATACGAATTTCCTAATATGTTATACGTTTTTTCTTATAATAGGAGGGTGTGATGTTTCGCTATAAGGAATATATCTGCGCCGTGGCTGAATTCCGCAGCATCTCCAAGGCTGCGCAGGCCTTAAACACCTCTCAGCCCTGGCTGAGCACCAAGGTGCGGGAGGTGGAGAAGCTTCTCGGCGTGCCGCTCTTTGACCGTTCGACCTCGCCCCTCGGCCTGACCGAGGCAGGTGCCTTTTATGTGGCGCAGGCAAAAAAAGTCATGGAGATCGAGGAGGAAAGCCGCGGGAGGCTCGAGCAGTTCCGCCGCGAACAGGCCGAGACCATCAATATCGGCAGCTCCATGTTCTTCAGCGGTTATCTTCTGCCCTACCTGCTGCAGGATTTCCGTAAAGTCCATCCCGACCTGATCCTGAACTTCTCCGAGATCGAGCCCGGCACGCTCACCGACAAGCTTCTGCATGGGGAGCTTGACCTCGCCCTTGCCGTGGAAAAGCCCGAGCACCAGGGGATCGTTACCCGGCCCTGGAAAAAAGAAGAGATCGTGCTTGCGGTGCCGGCACGCTATCAGATCAACCGTGAGCTTGCCGAATATGCCTACGATTTCGACGCCTTCCTGAAGCGTGGCGAGCCCGGCTGCCGCAAAAAGCCGGTGCCGCTCATCCGCTTTCTGAACATGCCCTTCCTGCTCCTCAATGAGCGGAACGACATCCATGCCCGCACGAAAAAGATCTGCGCGGACGCCGGCTTTTCTCCTAAAGTCAAGCTGGTCCTGACGCAGATGATGACGGCCTACTATCTTGTCTGCGAGGGGCAGGGCGTCACCCTGCTGCGCGACGCGATCCCGGAATACGTCGCCCCCAACGACAACGTGGTCTTCTATCAGCTGGATGATGAGAACGCCTTCCGCAGCATCTATCTTTCCTATCCGCAGAAAAAACTCCCGGCGATCCACCGGGAGCTGATCGACTATCTGGATTCGCGAGGGGGCGGCATCCTCTCATAAGGAGCTCTTCTCTCTGCGGTACTGCAGAGGCGGCATCCCGATCATTGCTTTTTCAAAATGAAAAAGTTCAAAAAAAATACCCTGAAAGAAAGGATAAGAAGATGTATAAAGTTGACATGAACAGCGATCTCGGCGAAAGCTTCGGTGCGTACAAGATCGGCATGGATGCCGAGATCCTGGAATTCGTCTCATCGGCCAACGTCGCCTGCGGCTATCATGCCGGCGATCCGCTGGTCATGGAGGAAACGGTCCGCATCGCCAAAGGCGCCGGCGTCGCCGTGGGTGCGCACCCCGGCTATCCGGATCTGATGGGATTCGGCAGACGCAACATGGTCTGCACCCCGAAGGAAGCCAAAGCCTACGTGAAGTATCAGATCGGTGCCCTCCAGGCCTTCGCGCGGACGCACGGACTCGCCCTCCAGCACTGCAAGCCGCACGGCGCGCTGTACAACATGGCCGCCAAGGACAAAGCCCTGGCTATGGCCATTGCCGAAGCCATCTGTGATGTTGACGATCAGATCATCCTGCTCGGACTTGCGAACAGTCTGATGATCGAAGCCGGAAAAGAAGCCGGGCTTAGAGTCGCCAGCGAAGTCTTTGCCGACCGCGCCTATCAGGCGGACGGTACTTTGGTGCCTCGTAAACTCCCGGGAGCCGTGATCCATGACACGGAAGAAGCCATCACCCGCACGATCCGCATGGTGAAGGAAGGCTGTGTCACCGCCATTACCGGCGAAGAAGTCCCTCTCTCCGCAGACTCCATCTGCGTCCACGGCGACAATCCCTCAGCACTTGCCTTTGTAAAGAGCATCCGGGCCCGCCTGGAAGCCGAAGGCGTAAGCATCGTCCCGATTTCCGAGATCGTGTGACCGCCAATCTCTTTAAGTAATGCGGCCCCGCGCCCCTTTCCATCCTTCCTCGGGAAGGGGCGTTTTTTGAGGATGTGCCTATGAATAACGTTCGTTTCTTACTTACGGGAGATACCTCCCTTACCGTGGAATTCGGCAATGAGATCAACGAATCCATTAACCATGACATCCGGGCCTACAAGATCGCGCTGGAAAAAGCCGGCATCCCGGGCATCGTGGAAACGGTCCCGACCTACCGCTCGCTCATGGTGCACTATGACCCTTCCGTCATTCGTTACGGAGCGTTCCGGGAAAAGCTGGAGCAGCTCCTCGGTGAAATGGCTGCCATCGAGATCCCGCCGAGCCCCATGCTGGAGATCCCTGTGCTTTATGGCGGGGAAATGGGGCCCGACCTGCCCTTCGTTGCGGAACATGCGGGAATGAGTGAGGAGGAAGTCGTCAGGATCCACTCTTCTGCCGAATATCTGATCTACATGCTGGGCTTTACCCCGGGCTTCACCTACCTTGGCGGTATGAGCGATAAGATCGCCGCGCCGCGCTTAAAGCAGCCGCGCGTGAAGATCCCGGCCGGTTCCGTCGGCATTGCCGGCACGCAGACCGGCGTTTATCCCATCGACTCTCCCGGCGGCTGGCAGCTGATCGGCCGCACCCCTGTGAAAATGTACGATCCGGACCGCGAGGTGCCTATCCTGCCCGAAGCCGGGCAGTACATCAAGTTTTTCCCGGTCACGCAGGAAGAATATGACGCTATCCTTCGCGAAGTCGAGGCCGGGACCTACAGCGTGAAGACGCATGCGAGAAAGGAGGGGTGACATGAGTATCCGCGTTATCCAGCCCGGCGTTCAAACGACTGTGCAGGACCTCGGGCGCTTTGGCTATCAGCAGTTCGGCGTGCCCGTGGCCGGTGCCATGGATCCCCGCAGCATGAAGCTCGCGAATCTCCTGCTGGGGAATGATCCCGGTGAAGCGGCCCTTGAGATCACCATTATGGGGCCGCAGCTGGTCTTTGACGAGACCAATTACATTGCCCTGACCGGCGGCGACCTCGGCGCAAGCCTCGACGGAAAGCCGATGCCCCGCTATCAGGCGGTAAAGGTGCAGGCCGGCCAGACGCTTCGCTTCCTCGGCCTTCGAAACGGCTGCAGAGCGTATCTTGCCTTTGCCGGTGGGCTGGACATTCCGCCTGTCATGGGCAGCCGCTCCACCTATATGAAGGCGAAGATCGGCGGCTTTAAGGGCAGAAAGCTGGAGGCTGGCGATGAGCTTAGCTTCCGCGATCCGAAGCCGGATCTTCTCTTCCCCGAGCGCAGGAAGCTCGGCGCGGACTTCGTTCCGCAGAAGCAGTATGACCTCCGCGTCATTCTCGGCCCGCAGGATGATCATTTCACCGAAGAGGGCCTGCAGACCTTCTTCCGGGAGGTCTATACTGTCAGCGCCGAATTTGACCGCATGGGCATCCGCCTTGACGGCGCCGTCATTGAACACAAAAACGGCGGCGACATCATCTCCGACGGCATTGCCTTCGGCGCGGTGCAGGTCCCCACGGCCGGCAAGCCCATCATCATGGCGGCAGACCGGCAGACGACCGGCGGCTACACGAAGATCGCCACGGTCATCTCCGCCGACTTCCGCATTCTCGGCCAGCTGAGGGGCGGCGACAAGGTGCATTTCGTCCCCGTCACCGTGGAGCACGCGCAGACATCCATGATGCTGGAACAGAACTATTACAACATGATCACGGATTTCCTGAAACGGGACCGTGGACTCTGAGAAAAAAGGAGGTGCCCCATTGGCTTTTGACATTACCCCCTATATCAACATGAAACCCGCCGAGGTCAGAGCCCTGATCCGCGAAGGCAAGATCGATTTCCCGACCGCCGGCATGTGCGCAGGCTACGCGCAGGCCAATCTGGTGATCCTTCCTCCGGAATATGCCGCGGATTTTGAGGAATACACCAAGCTGAACCCCTTCCCCTGCCCCGTGCTGGAGATCATCAGAGGCAAAGAGCCGCTCACCCATGCGATGGGTGAGGGCGCGAACATCTGCACCGATATCCCGCGCTACCGTATCTATGAAAACGGCGTATTCGTCAAGGAAGTCACCGACGCGTCCGAATACTGGAAAGAGGGCTATGTCGGCTTCCTGATCGGCTGCTCCTTCTCCTTTGAGGAAGCGCTGATGCGCGAGGGCATCGAGGTGCGCCACATTGCACAGGGCAGAAATGTGCCCATGTACAAGATGCCCGCGTTCCCGACCAAGCCTGCCGGTCCTTTCTCCGGTCCCATGGTCTGCTCCATGCGGCCGATGACGCCGGAAAACGCCTGGAAGGCCTATCAGATCACCTATAAAATGCCGAATGTGCATGGCGCGCCTATCCACATGGGACCGGCCGAAGCCGTGGGCATCAAGGATGTGATGAAGCCCGACTACGGCGAAGCGGTCGATATCTATCCGGGTGAGATTCCGGTCTTCTGGCCCTGCGGCGTAACGCCTCAGGCTGCCGTGGAGAACGCCAAGCCGCCCATCGTCATCACCCACGCCCCCGGACATATGTTCATCACCGACATCATCAATGCCGAGCTGAACGACTTTCTGGAGGAGCAGAAGAAGAAATAGAGCCGCACGGCGAAAGCACAAAAAGGCCCGTCTCCCTTGCCGGAGACGGGCTTGTTTGCTGTTTGTCACTTTGTTTGCTGCACAGCAAAATAGTGGATCAGAAAAATGACCAGCGGGAAAGCAGAAGGCCGGGGATCACCACGATCAGGAAGAAGGCCCAGCTCACCAGTGTGAAGGTCCTGATAAAGGCTCCGCCCCTGCCGGGATATTCCCGCACATAGATGCGGTAATTGATCACCGAAGCCAGAGAGCCGATCAGCGAGCAGAGGCCTGCCGTATCCGCGCCGTAGATGAGACCGGCGAAGTTCTCCGTGAACGGATAGAGCACAATGGAGGCCGGTACATTGGAAATGATCTGGCTGAGGCCTATGGCCCACCAGTATTCGCGCCCGGCCACGGCTTTCTGCAGCAAGGCTGCGATCTTTTCATTTGCGGCGATGGATCCCGAAAAAATGAAGAAGCACAGGAAGGTGATAATCAGGACGTAATCGACCTTCCCAAAGAGCCTGCGGTCAAAAAGAAAGACCGCGCCGAGAACGATGGCGAGCGCGGCATACCAGTATGCCGTACGGCTCACGATGGTCGCAAGGATCAGCAGAAAGAGGGCGCCGTAAAGCATGCGTTTTCCCTTCCTGGCCGGGTCCCAGGGTTCCTCCGCGCGCACGGCAGTGACCTCCTCGCGGGGGTCCTTCCGGTAGAGGAAATAGACAAAGAGCACCAGCAGGACCGCGGACATGAGGCACAGAGGCAGCATATGCAGCATGAAATGCCCTGCGCTGACCCCGGCCTGTCCGTAGAGAAACAGATTCTGCGGACTGCCGAAGGGCGTCAGCAGGCTTCCCCGGATGGCGGCGATATTCTCCATGGAGATCACAGGCAGGATGTATTTTTCCTTGCCGCCGCCGCGGAAGAGCCGGATGGTCAGCGGAACGAAGATGATCAGGGAGACGTCGTTCGTGACGAACATGGAACTGAAGAAGACCCCGAAGATCAGAAACAGAGACAGGTTCGTCATCCGTTTTAAGCCCGCGGCGAGGCTTGCCAGTGGCCGCAGGACATTTTCCTGCTTGAAGCCCTCCAGTACGCAGAGCATCATCAGAAGCGTCCCCAGTGTCCGCCAGTCGATCCCCTGCAGCAGCTGCTTTGTGGGCGGCGTGATGATCATGGCCGCCGCAGCCGCCAGAAGAGACAGGCTCAGCATCAGTTCTTTTTTGAAAAATAGCAGAACTTTCTTCAAGATCTCAGGTACCCCTTTGCCTCTTCGGATAAGTTGCTCTCCGGCGCATGCCCGCACCGGCAGCGTTCAGCAGGGCTTAAACAGCCTTGCCCAGAGCGGATTCGATCGCTTTCGCGAGCTGATCCGGGCAGGACGTTGCCCTCGGGCCGCAGGTCGTTCCGGCGAGCGTCTTTGCCACGGTCTCCGCGTCCTGACCTTCCACCAGACGCACGATCCCCTTATGGTTGCCGTCGCAGCCGCCGATGAACTCCACATTATGCAGCTTCTTTTCGTCATCGATCTCCAAATTGATGATCATGGCGCAGGTTCCTTTGCAGTGATACGTGTATTCCATTGTTTTGCTCCTTTATGTTTTGATGAGAGGTTCACATTCTTTCGGGTGCTTCAAAGCCAAGCAGGCCGATCAGCGTGCTGAGCACGCGTTTGGTCTCCGCAAGCAGGGCGATCCAGGAGGCCCTGCGCGCCGGATCCTCCTCCGCGAGGATCCGGTGGTCATGATAGAACGAATTAAAGGCGTTCGAGAGATCATACAGATACAGGCAGAGCTTGTGCGGCGCCTTCTCCGTATAAGACGACAGGATCACTTCGCCGGCTCCGCAGAGGATGCGCTGCAGCTCCTTTTCACCTGCGTCGGCCGCCGGCAGGATCGTATCCGGCAGCGCGTCTGCGGAACCTCCCTCTGCCGCCGCATACTTGTTCAGGATGGACGCGATGCGGACGATGGTATAGAGGATATACGGCCCGGTGTTGCCTTCAAAGGAGGTGAAGCGGTCCATATCGAAGATATAATCCTTCGTTGCCTGGTTGGACAGATCGCCGTATTTCAGTGCGGCGAGGCCGATGATCCGCGCGGCGCGGCGTTTTTCTTCTTCGGGCATGTCCGATCCGGCCATGCGCTCATAGACCGCCGCCGCCACATCCTCCAGCAGGTATTCCAGCCGCATCACGCCGCCGGAGCGGGTCTTGAAGGGCTTGCCGTCCTTGCCGTTCATGGTCCCGAAGCCCAGATGCGTCATGATCGTTTTCTCACCCACAAGCCCCGTCTTGCGCGCGGCACGGAAGACCTGCAGGAAATGCATGGCCTGCCGTTTGTCCGTCACATAGAAGTACTCATCGGGATGGTAGTCCTGCTCACGCTGCACGATCGTTGCCAGATCTGTCGTGGCATAGAGATAGGCGCCGTCAGATTTCTGAACGAGGCAGGGCGGGACCTCTTTGGTGTCGCTTTCCTCCGCGACCTCGATCACCATTGCGCCTTCGCTCTCCTTCAGCAGGCCCTTCTTTTTGAACTCTGCGAGCATGGCCGGGATGTAGGCCTGCGCATCGCTTTCGCCCTTCCAAAGGTCAAAGCTCACATCCAGGTTGCCATAGTTTTTCTTTAAGTCTGCCACGGACACGTTCACGATGTGCCTGAACAGCGCATAATAGCCGGGATCGCCGTTCTGCAGGCGTCTGGTCGCCTCATGGGCCCTTGCCGCAAACTCCGCATCTTCCTTGGAGCGGGCACTTGCCGCAGGATAGATCTCTTCCAGATCGCTGATGGTAAAAGGCGCCTCCGCAGGGTAATCGCCCTTATGCGCCGCATCAAAGTAGGGCAGTCCGGGCTCTTTGTCCCTTAGGGCTTCAATGATCAGTCCCATCTGCAGGCCCCAGTCGCCCAGATGCACGTCGCCGATCGCGTGAAAGCCGAGGAAGCGGCAGATGCGCTTTAAGGATTCGCCGATGATCGCAGAGCGCAGGTGGCCGATGTGCAGCGGCTTGGCCACATTCGCCCCGCCGTAGTCCAGAATGATGGTCTTCCCCGCGCCGATGGGCTCCGCGCCGAGCATCGGATCATCTTTTCTGTTGTTCAGGTATGCCGCAACTGCCTCGGGCGAGAGGGTAAGGTTGATGAAGCCGGGCCTCACCGCTTCTGCCTTCTCAAAGAGCGGATCGTCTTTCAGGTGCTCTGCGACCGCCTCGGCGATCTCCAGGGGATTTCTGTGCGCCTGCTTTGCCGCAGCCAGTGCGCCGTTGCTTTGATATTCACACAGATCGGGGCGGTTTGACAGATTGACCTTGCCGAATGCGGGATCCATCCCGCACGCTTCAAAAGCCTTCCCCGCCGCCTTCGTCATCTGCTGCAATAAAGTTTCCATTTCCTTGTTCCTTTTATTATTTTTCGCTTGCAATCCGGAAAAACTGTGCTATAATGTCCTATGCTGACATCAGCAAGGAAGCATAGCTCAGCTGGGATGAGCGTTCGCCTCACACGCGAGAGGTCATGGGTTCGAGCCCCATTGCTTCCACACTCCGCAGGCCGTACGGCCTGTTTTTTTATACTCTTTCTGCGGAAAGAACAGCGCTTCACCCTGCTTCTCCCAGTTTTGCCAGCTTCGCGGCCTGGTCCGCCGCGATCAGGCTGTCGATCAGCTCCTGCAGATCGCCATTCATGATATCACCGATCTTGTACAGGGTCAAATGGATCCTGTGGTCCGTAACGCGGCTCTGAGGGAAATTGTAGGTGCGGATCTTTTCGCTCCTGTCACCCGTTCCGATCTGGCTGCGCCTTGCTTCCGCTTCCGCGCTGTGCTGCTTCTCCAGCTCCAGCTCGTACAGCTTCGAGCGCAGCAGCCGGAACGCCTTCTCCTTATTCTGCAGCTGCGATTTTTCCGTCTGGCTGTAGATCACGATCCCGGTAGGGTAATGCGTGAGTCTGACCGCGGAATCGGTGGTATTTACGCACTGACCGCCGTTGCCGGAGGCACGCATCACGTCGATACGGATGTCGTTTGGATCGATGACCACGTCCACCTCTTCTGCTTCGGGCATGACCGCGACCGTTGCCGTGGATGTATGGATGCGGCCGCCGGATTCGGTCTCTGGCACGCGCTGCACACGGTGCACGCCGCTCTCGTATTTCATCTTCGAGTAAGCGCCCTTGCCCGTGATCATGGCCACAACCTCCTTGAAGCCGCCGAGCCCGGTCTCGCTGACCGAGATCATCTCCACTTTCCAGCGGTTCGCTTCGGCATAGTGCACATACATGCGGTAGAGCTCCTGGGCAAAGAAGGCAGCCTCGTCACCGCCCGCGCCTGCCCGGATCTCCAGTATGATGTTCCGGTCATCGTTCGGGTCTTTCGGCAGCAGCAGGATCTTCAGCTGATGCTCCAGCTGTTTTTCTTGCTCCTCGGCCTCCTGCAGCTCTTCTTTAAGAAGCGTACGCAGCTCTTCGTCCTTTTCCTCTTCCAGCATGGACAGCGCATCCTTCTGGTCTGAGAGGGCCCTGCAGTATTTCCGGTAGGTCTCCACGAGCTCCTCCAGACTGCTCTGCTCCTTCATTAGCTTCCGGAAGCGGTTCTGATCAAGCGCTACGTCCGGGCTGGCAAGCTCCGCCTGTATCTCTTCAAAATGCTTGAGCACGTCTGCGCATTGTTCAAACATATTGTCTCCTTTTTCTGCGGCGTAATGCAAGGCCGCATGTGTTTTTTTTCAGGGCCTTTCCGCGGAAAAGACCCGGTCGCGTCCTGCCAGATCCTTTTCCACGCGGCAGGATCTCCAGCCGGCTTCCTCAAAGATTGCGGTGACGTCCGCGCCCTGTTCGCAGCCGATCTCCAGCAGGATCTTCCCGCCCTGATTCAGATGCGCCGGAGATTCCTTTGCGAGCCTTCTGTAAAAGTCGAGGCCGTCCGCGCCGCCGTCAAGGGCGAGGAGCGGATCATGGTCGCGCACCTCAGGCTCCAGGGCGTCAATCTCCGCCGTAGGGATATAAGGCGGATTTGCGCAGATGATGTCGTAGATTCTCCGGTTTAGGGACTTTTCGCTTTTTGTCTTTGCGCGGAAGAGATCGCCTTCGGCAAAGAGAATCTTTTCCTCCACGCCGTTTTTGGCGGCATTTTCCCGCGCGATGTTCACAGCCTCATGAGAGATATCCGATGCCGTGACCGAGGCAAACTCGCCTTCCTTTGCCAGGCAGACTGCCACCGCGCCGCTGCCGGTGCACAGCTCAAGCAGCGAAGGCGCGGCGGGAAAGCGCTTTGCTTCCCGCAGGACCGCTTCCACTAACGTCTCCGTATCCGGCCGCGGGATCAGGACGTCTTCGTCCACGATAAAGGGCAGGCCGCGAAACCACGCTTCTCCCAGGATATGCTGCAGCGGGATGCGGTTCGCGCGCACCCCGATATACGCGTCAAACATAAACAGAATGCCGTCCGGGACCTCTTCTTCCTTAACAAGCGGCAGATGGGTGAGATCCGGACCTCCTGCCGCTTCCAGCAGCGCCTTTGCGTCAAAGGCCGCACTTTCGATGCCGGCGGCTTCAAGGCGCCCGATCCCTTCTTTTAAGAGCGCGTCATATGTCATCTTACGACTCCTTTGCCGCTGCGTCCTCGGCAGCTGCGGTCTCTTTTTCTTCCGTTCCGGCTTCCTCAAACGTGATGCCGAGTTCCTTCTCCTGCCAGGCTTTCCAGTCAAACACGGCATTCACGGAAGCAATGCCGACCTCGATCATCTCATCCTCCGGTTCACGGGTGGTGAAGCGCTTCTGCAGCCAGAGGCCTGGCCTGCTCATTACCTCCGCGATCCCGGAATCCGTGCTGCCCGCCCAGCGGATGATCTCATAGGAGATCCCCATGACAAGCGGCAGCATGATCAGACGGGACAAAAGCCGCTGCCACAGCACATCCTTCGGCAGGAAGATGCCCACGAATACGCTTACCAGCATGACGAAAAGCAGGAAGCTCGTGCCGCAGCGTCTGTGCAGCCGGGAACTTTCACGGACGTGTTCCACATCAAGCGGAAGCCCGTGTTCGATGCAGTTGATGCATTTATGCTCTGCGCCGTGGTACATGAACACGCGGCGGATATCCTTCATCTGCGAGATCGCCAGGATATAGATCAGGAAAATGACGACGCGAAGCACGCCCTCAAGCAGCGAGATCAGGAAGCGGCTTCCGATCACGGGGCGAAGGAGGCTGACCAGGAACATCGGCAGCAGCATAAAGAGGCCTATGCAGAGCACGACCGCAAACAGGATGCTGACTAACATCATCATGTTTTCAGACTTCTCCGAGGCGGGCTTTTTTTCCTTCCCGCTTTCCCCATTTTGGTCTTTTGTCTCCTCTTCAATAAAAGAGGCAGAATACTCCAATGTCTTCATGCCCATGCTCAGGGAATCGACAAAGGAAAATACACCGCGCACGAAGGGGATCTTTCTGCAGGTCTGTCCGAACGCGCTGCGCTCCGGGACCTTCTCTTTGCGGATGATGATCTCTCCCGACGCTTTTCTCACCGCTACGGCATAGTCGGCCTGATTGCGCATCATCACGCCCTCTAAGACCGCCTGGCCGCCGACACCGGAATATTTCATGCTGTTGCCTTTCTGCTTGCCGCATTTTTATACAAAAAAAGACAAAAGGCCCTTAAGCTTTCTCCAAGCGAAAGCCGGGCCTTTTGTCTTGACGTTCAAGCTACTGGTTATTGGAACCCAGACCGTATTTCCGGTTGAATTTCTCAATACGTCCGCGAGCCTGCGCCGCCTTCTGCTGTCCGGTATAGAACGGATGGCACTTGGAGCAGATCTCAACGTGGATCTCAGGCTTCGTGGAACCGGTAATGAATTCGTTGCCGCAGTTGCAAGTTACCTTGCACTGATAGTACTTGGGCTGAATGCTCTCCTGCATGATTTTCACCTCTAAACTAAAATTCCGGCTCAGGGATGGTGTGCCCTGCCCGTTTGAATGCCGTTATTTCCAAAAACAGCAATGGCTACTATAACACAGCCGAAAACGGATTGCAAGTGATTTTTTAAATTATAACCTCATCTGTTTGACGCGCAGGCAGAACTCCTCATTGGAGCGGGTATGGCGCATCAGATCCAGGACCGCCTCCAGGGCTTCCTCGCCCCGGCTCTGATTATTGATGGCCTGACGGATCTTCTCCGTGACCTCTCTCTCCTCTGCCGAAAGGAGCAGATCATCGCGGCGCGTGCCGGACTTCAGGATATCGATCGCCGGGAAGATGCGGCGTTCGGAAAGTCTGCGGTCCAGAACCAGTTCCATGTTGCCGGTGCCCTTGAATTCTTCGAAGATGATATCGTCCATGCGGCTGCCGGTCTCCACGAGCGCCGTGGCCAGAATGGTCAGACTGCCGCCTTCACGGATATTCCGCGCGGCGCCGAAGAATTTCTTCGGCATATACAGCGCCGCGGGATCAAGACCGCCGGACAGCGTCCGTCCGCTCGGGGTCACCGTAAGGTTGTACGCCCGCGACAGTCTGGTGATGGAATCCAGCAGGATCATGACGTCCCGTCCGTGCTCCACCAGCCGCTGTGCCCGGCCAAGCACCATTTCGGCCACGCGTTTGTGATGATCCGGCATCTCGTCAAAGGTCGAATAAATCACTTCCACGTTGTCTCCGACGATCGACTCCTTGATATCCGTTACCTCCTCGGGACGTTCATCGATCAGCAGGATCAGGATGTGGATATCCGGATGATTCTTCTGCACTGCCCAGGCGATCTGCTTTAAGAGCGTGGTCTTGCCAGCCTTCGGCTGAGAAACGATCATACCGCGCTGGCCCTTGCCGATGGGTGCCATCAGGTCCATGATCCGCATAGCATAGGCATTCGTTTCGGTCTCCAGATGGATCCTCTCCTCCGGGAAGATGGGGGTCAGGTCTTCAAATTTCGTCCGCTTGGCCGCCGCGTCCGGCGTCTCGTCATTGATCGATTCGATATAGAGCAGCGCCGCGAATTTCTCCGAGCCGGTCTTTGCCTTGGTAATGCCCCGGATCACGTCGCCGGTCTTCATCCCGAAGCGGTGGATCTGCGAAGGAGACACATAGACATCGTTTTCCCCGGGCAGGAAGTTCTCGCTGCGGATAAAGCCGAAGCCGTCCGGCAGCACTTCCAGAACGCCATGCGCGGGGTCGCCGGTCGGAACGCCCTGCGGAAGCTCATCTTTTTTCCCAGGCCGTCCGGCGGGCTGGGAAGACGCCTCCTCAGACAAGGCTTTTTCCTCGATCAGAGTGACCGGTTCCTGGGGCAGCGCCTCAGACCTTTGTTCCAGGCGTTCAGGCTGCGGGAAAGCGGAAAAGGTCCGTCCGGCGCTCGCTTCCCGGATGCGCTCCGGCCGTGCGGGCGTTTTGTCGATCTTCTCACTGCGTTCATATTCATCCGGCTTTTCTGTCTGCGCCAGATAAGAGGCGGAATAGGTTCCGAAGCCCCCGCGTCCCGTAAAACGGTTCGAGCTTCCGTTGTTTGCCGTGTTGCCGGTCCCGATGCGGCGCGGCCTGGCTGCCGTTCCTTCCTCGGGTTCGGAGATCTCGCTGTTGTCCTCCGGCGCGTCATTGACCGGCTGTGACAGGGTGCGGGCTTTCAGCTCGGCAGCTTCCGCACTTGCCGAGGCAGCCTCCGGTCTGCTGAAATTTTTGGAGATGCTGGTCCAGCGGGAGCGGGGCCGTCCGCCCACCGTCGGCTCGACAGCGGCAGGGTTTTCCGCAGGCTGCGCTTCGGCAGATACCGGCTGCACGCTTTCTGCAGGCTCCTCCGTACTGGCAGCGGATTCCATCGTTTCCAGATCGATCCCTTTCAGGCGCAGCGCCTTTTCAATGCGCTCCGCTCCCACTTTATTCATCAGTTCCACCATCTGCGGCTTGCGGAAGGTGCTGGTTCCTTTAATTCCCAGAATTTTAGCCCACTCCTTGAGGGTCGGCAGCGCCTGATCTTCAATTACGATACTCATCAGTATACTCCTTAAGCAGACGGCATGACCGTCCTGAATTGTGTAATAAAGCAAAGGGGGAATGTTAAAAGACGAGAAAGGCACAGATGAGAGGACGTCCCTAAGGGACATCTGAAAAGTAACGGGCCTTAACTCGTGCCAATCATAGCATAACGAGCCGAAATTGCAAGCGTTTTTCTTGCAATCATCACCATTTTTTGATAAAATTATCGGGAAATATTTTTGTGGGGGAAGATGATGATCAACGATCCTCAGGTATTATACAAGCTCATGGTCCTCTATATGCTGCGTCAGGCTTCGCTGCCGCTCAGCAATGAACAGATCTCCGAATTTTTCCTGACCAAGGAATATACCAATTATCTTTCGCTGCAGCAGGTCATCGGCGAATTATATGACGCGCACCTGATCAAATCCTCTTCCGTACGCAGCCAGACGCGCTGCGAGATCACGAAAGAAGGGGAAGAGGCGCTCGGTTATTTCGGCAAGGATATTCCGGATCCGGTGAAGGAGGATATCCACCATTTCATCAGCGAGAACAATATGCGTCTGCGCAATGAGATGGGGATCACGGCAGACTATCAGAAACTGCCTCAGTCTACCGAATTTGAGGTGACCTGCGAGATCCGGGAAGGAAAGGGCACGCTGATGAAGCTCTCTCTGGCCGTGCCGGACGAGGAGCAGGCACAGGCGATCTGCGGAAAATGGCAGAGCGTGAGCCAGAAAGTCTATTCCCTGATCATGGATGAGCTTTTGGGAGAATAAGCAGGCAGATCCGCCGGACAGAGTGACAAGAAGATTCAGGCTCCGTGTTCCGTACCGTTTCTTAACGAATACACGCAGCCGCAGTAGTCCTGGCGGTACATGCCGTACGCAGAGGTGATCTCACAGGAACGGAGAAATCCGTTCCTTTTTTTAAAGTCAGTGGGCAGCCAGCGCAGATCCGTCTGAAGTGCTTCCCGCACCAGCGCAGCCTCTTCTTCTCCGATCGCGTTCAGGACCCTGCTGTCTTTTAAAGGGCTTAAGGTAAGCGTCGTGGTGAAATACGCAAAGCCGCCTTCCGCCGCGGTCTGCGCGGTCTTTTTCAGTCTCAGCCTGTAGCAGATATGGCAGCGCTCACCACGCTCGGGATCCCTCTCATGTCCTTTCACCGCGGCATAAAACTCCTGCGGGTCATAATCCGCATCCAGGAAGCTCACCGGGTGACGGAAAGGGAAGCGTCTGATAAACTCGATCTGTTCTGCCTTCCGGAAGCGGTATTCCTCTTCCGGATAAATGTTCGGGTTATAGTAAAAGACCGTGACCGAAAAGACCTCCGAGAGGCGCTCCAGGCAGACCGTGCTGCACGGCGCGCAGCAGGAATGCAGAAGAAGGCGGGGGACTTCGTCCTTCCCGCCAAGCTCCTGCATAATATTCTGCATTTCTTTGTCAAAGTTTCGATTCATCCGGTGCTCAACCATTGCCGCCCATGGCGGCGCTACTTTTCTCTCCGTCAGGAGTAAGTCACTTCTCCTCTTCTTCCTGCGGTTCGAATTTGTCCGCCAGCTCATTGATCGCCTTTGTCATCTTTTCGATCTCTTTGTTGCTGTGGTCGCGCATGGCGGTCACGATGCGCTGCAGACGCTTGATGGCCGAATTAAGCGCGTCAAACAGGCTGCGCGATTTGACCTGCTGCTCCGTATCTTCTTCCACATACTGCCCTTTGGTCTCCACGGTGACCTCTCCGCTTAAGAGATCAAACACCGTGCCGCTGTAAGGTCCGAAGGTCTCATAGCCGAAGTTTTCGTGCAGATAGGCGGCAAATTCGTTTACGGAATCATCCTCGCCGTGGTTCACAAAGACCATCTTCGGTTTTTGCTTCATGCCGTTCAGCCAGGCCGCAAGATCGTCTCGGTCCGCATGGCCGCTGGTGTTTTCCAGCGTAACGATCTCCGCTTTGACGGCAATGTCTTCCCCGAACAGCTTGACCGATTCCGCGCCGTCCTGCAGGGTCCGTCCGAGCGTTCCCGCCGTCTGATAGCCCGCAAACACGATCGTGGACTCCGGCCGCCAGAGATTATGCTTTAAGTGATGGCGAATGCGTCCCGCCTCGCACATCCCGCTTGCGGAAAGGATCACTTTTGGATCCGGATCCGAGTTGATGGCGATCGATTCCTCCGAGGTGACCGACACGTTCAAGCCGTCAAAGAAGATCGGGTTCTGCCCCTGCTCGAGGATCGCCCGCACCTCGTCGGAAAAGTATTCCTGCGGAGTCTGCAGGAAGATATTGGTCGCTTCCACTGCCATCGGGCTGTCCACGAAGACCCGGAAATCCGGCAGACTCGGGACCAGGCCTTCTGCCTTGATCTCCCGCAGGAAGAACAGCAGTTCCTGGGTTCTGCCCACGGCAAAGGAGGGAATGACCACGTTGCCGCCGCGTTTGAAGGTGCGGTCCAGCACCTCCGCCAGCTGATTCATATAGATGGTCGGCCCCGCCGATTTTTCATGCAGACGGTTCCCGTAGGTGGATTCGATGACCACATAATCGGCCTTGTCGACCGGCTGCGGGTCCGCAATGAGCGGGCGGCCGGGATTGCCGATATCGCCGGAAAACACGATCTTCCGGCTCTGCCTGCCTTCCTTCAGCCAGATCTCGATGCAGGCTGCCCCCAGCAGATGTCCCACGTTATGGAAGCAGATCTCGCAGTTTTCTTCCACCCTTACGCGGCGGTCGTACGGCAGCGGAATAAAGAGCTTGATCACCTCTTTGGCGTCATCCATGCTGTAGATCGGTCCTGTCTCTTCCCTGCCGGCACGTTTGTTCTTGCGGTTTTTCCATTCTGCCTCCTGCTCCTGGATGTTCGCACAGTCCAGCAGCATGATCGCGCAGAGATTCGCGGTCGCTTCGGTGGCATATACATTGCCGCGGAAGCCGCGCTTATACAAAAGCGGCAGATTGCCCGAATGATCCACATGCGCGTGCGTCAGAAAGACGGCTTCGATCTCCGAGGCATTCACCGGAATATCCTCAAGGTCCTGATTCACAAAGATATCCTTGCCCTGCTCCATGCCGCAGTCGACCAGGAATTTATGTTTGCCCGCCTCCAGATAGGTCATGGATCCGGTCACTTCATGGGTCGCTCCTAAAAAAACTACTCTCATCGCGGTACTCCTTCTCACGTAAAACGACTGATTGGATGAAAGACACCGTGTGCCTTTACGGTGTATCATGATCGATCCGCATATTCCTGATTCTATTGTACAAAAAAAAGGCGGGAAATGCAATGCACTCCCGCCTGATCAGATAAAATCATTTGACCTCTTATCTCACTTTATTGCGAACTTCCTCTTTCAGTTGCCTGGTGAAGTCTTCGATCTTCACATCATGCGTCTCCTCGCCGGCGCGATTGCGGATCGAGAGGGTCTCGCTGTCTGCTTCCTTCTGACCGACGATGACCATATACGGCACCTTCTGCTGCTGCGCTTCACGGATCTTGTAGCCGATCTTCTCCCCGCGGCGGTCCAGTTCCACGCGCAGTCCGGCGTTTTCCAGCGCTTCATTGACCTGCTCGGCATAGTCCAGGAACTTGTCCGAGATGGGCAGGACCTTGACCTGCACCGGCGCGAGCCAGAGCGGGAAGTTGCCCATGGTCTCTTCGATCAGGTAGGCCATGAAGCGATCGAGTGATCCCAGGATCGCCCGGTGCAGGACCACCGGCGTGCGTTCCTGATTGTCCTTGTCGATGTAGACCAGATTGAAGCGGGCCGGCAGGCAGAAGTCCAGCTGGCAGGTGGACAGGGTGTATTCGGGACCGACGGCGGGCTTCACGTTCACGTCCAGCTTCGGACCGTAGAAGGCGGCCTCGCCGATCTCTTCGGTATA
>CADCPP010000106.1 GCA_902803355.1 uncultured Lachnospiraceae bacterium
AGCCTGCGGCATCCGAACCTGCTTCCGTGCAGCCGGCAGCGGCGGTGAAGCCGGAAGAAGTTCCGAAGGAAGAAGCTGCTCCTGCGCCTGCAGAAACCGTTCCTGCATCCGCAGCCTCTGCTGCTCCCGCGGGACCTTCCGAAGCAAAGGAGAGACCTGCGAGGGGAAGAAGAGGACGGGCAGCGAAGGAGGATAAGCCTCAGCCGCTTCCCGTGAACAATACCGCAGTTCCCACGGAACCCGCAAAGGTGACCGTTACGGTCCATGACGTCCCGATGGTCACGCATGCCGTGCCCGAAGCAAAGCAGGAGCGTTCTCAGACGGCATCCCGCGCGCAGGCCCTGCTGCAGGAGAAGAAGACCGATGCGCAGGTAGCCCGTAAGGTGGCGTCTATCGTCCAGAAGCACGAAGGCGAGAAGAACAGCCGCCAGGCCATTTATTCGGAGATCCGCAAGACCTTCGGACAGAAGATGGGCGTGGATCTGTACAATTCCGTCAAGGGATTGCTGAAGTAAACAGACAGCATGCCGCAGGGAGCACAGCGCTCCCCTCGAAAACAGCATCAAAAAAAGCGGGGGCAGATGCTCCCGCTTTTAACCGTTCCGGCTATCAAATGGTAGAGATTAGAGCTTGACTACGTTGACAGCCTGAGGTCCTTTTTCGCTTTCGATCACATCGAATTCGACGGCAGCGCCTTCTTCGAGCGATTTAAAGCCTTCCATCTGGATCCCGCTGTAATGAACAAAGATGTCTTTGCCGTTTTCATCGCACAGGAATCCAAAACCTTTCTGGTTGTTGAACCACTTGACCGTACCTTTCATCGTACTGCGTGTACCTCCGTGTATCTCATCCCCTGATTGGGATATCGTTAAAATATTATCACGAAATGAAAGCCGGGTCAACGCTTTTTATGCAAAATTTTTAAAAAAATGCGACTATGCGAATATTGTTGCAGGAAAAATACTTCCGGAGAGGCAGGACGGACCGGCCGGCAGCAAGGCATGAAGCGCAAAAAAGTTGCCTCTTTGCCGCATTTTGTGCTATAGTCACAGCAAATGAATGGCAGTATCCGTTCATGAGGAGGAATCAATCGTGAAGAAGGAAAACACAACGTCCGGCCCTAAGTTCTGGGGGCTGGTCTGGGGGCTTGGGATCGCCGGCCAGCTGTGCTGGAATATTGAAAATCAGTGGTTCAACACCTTTGTCTATGCGAAGATCGCCAAGGATCCGACCATTATCTCCTGGATGGTGGCCATCTCCTCTGTCGCGACGACCATCTCGACCTTCCTTTTCGGAACGCTTTCGGACAGGAAGGGAAAGCGGAAGCCCTTTATTGCCTTTGGCTATATCATCTGGGGCATTTTTACCATTCTGTTCGGCACAACGGAGTTTATCGCGTCCGGAACGAACAGCGGCGCGAAGACCCTGCTGTTTGCGTCCACGGCGGTGGTGCTTGCGGATGCGCTCATGTCCTTTTTCGGTTCCATGGGCAACGATTCCGGCTTCAATGCCTGGCTGAACGACAATATGAACGCGAAAAACCGCAGCGGGATCGGCGCGGCACTGGCAACTCAGCCGGTCATCGGCACGATCGTCGGGACCGTAGCGGGCGGTATGCTGATCGGCAAGGATGACAACTATATGCGGCTCTTTCTGGTGGAAGGCGGGCTGGTGATCGTCTGCGGTATCCTGGCGCTGTTTGTTATGGAGGATACGCCGGACCTGAAGCCGAACCGCCAGGGGAGCTTTTTCAAACAGCTTGGCTCAGCCTTTGATTTTAAGGAGCTGGGGAAGCGGACGGAGCTGATCTGGGTCTTTCTGCTTCTGACTGTCTATTTTATCTCCTTTAACGTGTATTACCCGCATGTGGGCAATTATATGATCTATTACCTCGGCTTTTCGGCGGATGTGATCGGTCTGATCCAGGGGATCGCGCTGATCTTCGGCATGCTCTCCGTGATCCCCGCTTCCAGGCTCTTGAACCGGGGCAAATTTGTGCAGACAGCGGCGCTTTCCATCGTCCTCACCATCATCGGCGTGATGATCATCGGCCTGTTCGGACGGCCGGAAAACGTGGATCCCTCGACCATCTTCAACGCAAACCTGCTGATCGGCCTGTTCTTCTTCGGCTGCGGCTACATCATGTTCCTGCAGGTGACCAGTGTGTGGATGAAGCAGCTGTTTCCGGCGCAGTCAAAGGGACAGTTCGAAGGCTTCCGCATTATTTTCTTCGTGCTGATCCCCTGGGTCGTCTCACCGTTTATCGCCAACCCGATCATTAAAAACAACGGCAAGATCGTCGACGCGGACGGACTGGAAGCCTTCCTGCCGACGAATGTGCTGTTCCTGATCTCTGC
>CADCPP010000107.1 GCA_902803355.1 uncultured Lachnospiraceae bacterium
CGTCGACCGCCGCTGGATGAACCACATCGACGACATGGAACAGCTGCGCCAGGGCATCGGCCTGCAGGCCTACGGCAACAAGAACCCTGTGGTGGAATACAAGATGCAGGGCTTTGATATGTTTGAAGCCATGACGGCCGGCATCCAGGACGATACGGTCCAGGCACTCATGCATATCCGCCAGGAACAGAAGGTGGAGCGCGAGCAGGTCGCAAAGGCCATGGGCACGAACCGTGACGATACCGCGGTGAAAGCACCCGTCAAGCGCGCCGAAGTGAAGATCTATCCGAACTCTCCCTGCCCCTGCGGAAGCGGCAAGAAGTACAAACAGTGCCACGGCCGCCCGGGCGCCCCGAAACTGACTTAACAGGAGAACAACATGCTGGAACTTGACCAGTACAAAACAACACTGGGGAACCTGAAGGAACCGCTTGAAGAGGTCAAAGCCTCTCTGGACCTTGAGGGCAAGCAGAACCGCGCCTTCGAGCTGGAAAAAATGATGGAAGAGCCCAGCTTCTGGAACGATGCGGAGAAAGCGGCGAAGATCACGACCGAACTGAAGAACACCAAGGACGTGATCGCGCAGATCAGCTCTCTTGCGCAGGAATACGACGACATCGGCATGCTGATCGAGCTGGCCTATGAGGAGGATGACGAGGAGACGAACGCGGAGATCGGGCGGATGCTGGAGCGCTTTTCGAATGAACTGGAGACGCTCCGGATGAGCACGCTCCTAAACGGCGAATTCGACGATAAGAACGCGATCGTGACCCTGCACTCCGGGGCGGGCGGCACGGAGTCCTGCGACTGGTGCGAGATGCTCTACCGCATGTATACGCGCTGGGCCGCCTCGAAGGGCTACAGCGTGGAAGTCCTGGACCTCCAGGACGGCGATGAAGCCGGCATCAAATCCGTGACCATGCAGATCAACGGCCTGAACGCCTACGGCTACATGCGTTCCGAGCACGGGATCCACCGCCTGGTGCGTATTTCCCCCTTCAATGCGCAGGCCAAGCGCCAGACGAGCTTCGTATCCTGCGATGTCATGCCGGATATCGAAGAAGATCTGGACATCGAGATCCCGGATGACGACATCCGCATCGATGTGTTCCGCTCGAGCGGCGCCGGCGGGCAGAAGGTCAACAAGACGTCCTCGGCCATCCGCATCACCCACTTCCCGACCGGGATCGTGGTGCAGTGCCAGAACGAGCGCTCGCAGTACCAGAACAAAGACAAGGCCATGCAGATGCTGAAGGCCAAGCTGTTTATCTTAAAGCAGCAGGAAAATGCCGAAAAGGCAGGCGCCATCCGCGGTGAGGTGGCCGATATCGCCTGGGGCAGCCAGATCCGTTCCTACGTGCTGCAGCCCTACACGATGGTAAAAGACCACCGCACAGGCGTGGAAACAGCCAACGCGAGTGCGGTGCTTGATGGGGATATTGATAAGTTTATGGGCGGATACCTGAAATGGAAGGCCCTTGGAAAGACCCCCGCTCAGGAGGGCTGAGAGGATCCGTCATCAGGGTCACTGAGGTAACGGCTCTGTTCCTTCAGCGTGACATCGATCATGTTCCTGCCGCGTTCATCAAGTGACTGATAGGTCTGCAGCATCTCTCTGCCGTGAGGATCCAGCGTGATGGCGGGATAAGGATCGTCAGTCAGTCCCAGAAGATAGTCGGAGGAGACGCCCAGGATCTGCGCGATCGCAGCCACAGTCTCCAGACTAGGATGGCGGCTGCCCTTCTCATAAAGAGAGTAGGCCTGCCGTGAAACATGGACAAGAGCCGACAGCTCATCCTGGGTCAGCCCTTTCCGCTTGCGTGCATTGCTTAGGCGTAAGTTCATCATTAACCCCCTTTTTCGGGGAATTATAACTCATAAAACGGGAAAAATAACGCGAGAGACAAACTGTTGCCAAAACAGAAGTTTTTCCCTGAAAAATGCAACGATCTGTTGACAAAAGTGAAGGAGACCGGATATGAAAACAGACATCGAGATCGCACAGGCCTGTGAGAAAGCGGACATTTATGATGTGGCGGCATCCGCCGGCATTGAGGCATCTTACCTGATCCCCTATGGCAGAGACAAAGCCAAGGTCGATCTGAAGTTCCTGCGGGAAAGAAAAGACCGCCCGGACGGCAAGCTGATCCTGGTGACGGCCATTACCCCCACACCGGCCGGTGAAGGAAAAACGACCACGACGATCGGTCTTGCCGACGGTCTGAAGCGGATCGGCAAGAATGTCATCGTTGCGCTTCGGGAACCTTCCCTCGGTCCGGTCTTCGGCATCAAGGGCGGCGCGGCCGGCGGCGGCTACGCGCAGGTGGTGCCCATGGAGGATATCAACCTTCACTTCACCGGAGACTTCCATGCCATCGGTGCGGCGAACAACCTGCTGGCCGCCATGCTGGACAACCATATTCAGCAGGGCAACAGCCTGCATATCGATCAGCGCAGGATCACCTGGCACAGAGCGGTGGATATGAACGACCGCGCACTCAGAAACATCGTGGTCGGACTCGGCGGCAAAGCCAACGGCGTGCCGCGCGAGGACTCCTATGATATCACGGTGGCTTCGGAGATCATGGCGGTGCTGTGCCTCGCATCGGATATCAGCGATCTGAAGGCGCGCCTTGCCCGGATCATCGTGGGCTATACGACCGATGACAAGCCGGTCACGGCAGCGGATCTGAAGGCGCAGGGAGCCATGACGGCACTGTTAAAGGATGCCTTAAATCCCAACCTGGTGCAGACGCTTGAGCATACGCCTGCCTTTGTGCACGGCGGCCCGTTTGCGAACATCGCACACGGCTGCAACTCCGTAACTGCCACCCGCATGGCCCTGAAGACCGGCGACTACGTGGTCACGGAGGCCGGCTTCGGCGCCGACCTCGGCGCAGAGAAATTCCTGGATATCAAGTGCCGCATGGCGGGGCTCGATCCGGACGCGGTGGTCATCGTGGCGACGGTCCGCGCGCTGAAGATGCACGGCGGAAGCGCCAAGACGGAGCTGAAGGAAGAAAACCTGGAGACGCTGGAAAAGGGCCTGCCGAATCTGCTGCGCCATGTGGACAATATTCAGTCCGTATACGGCCTGCCGGCAGTGGTGGCCATCAACCGCTTCCCGGATGATACCGAGGCGGAACTGAAGCTGGTGGAAGCAAGCTGCAGGAAGCTCGGCGTCAACGTGGTCCTGAGCGAAGTCTGGGCAAAGGGCGGCGAAGGCGGCATGGCACTTGCGGAAGAGGTCGTACGCCTCTGCGAGCAGCCGCATACCTTCCGCTTCAGCTATGAGGATGAGCTTAGTCTGAAGGAGAAGATCGAAGCGGTCGCGACCCGCGTTTACCGGGCAGACGGCGTAGACTTTACGCCTGCCGCGGAAAAAGAACTGGCAAAGTTGGAAGGACTCGGCTTCGGAAAGCTGCCGGTCTGCATTGCCAAGACGCAGTATTCCTTCTCCGATGACGCGGCAAAGCTCGGCGCGCCGGAGCACTTCCGCGTGACCGTGCGGCAGGTAAAGGTGTCGGCCGGCGCAGGCTTCGTGGTGGTCCTGACCGGCGAGATCATGACCATGCCGGGGCTGCCGAAGGTCCCCGCGGCGGAAAAGATCGATGTGGATGAAAACGGCGTCATTTCCGGCCTGTTCTGAAAAGAGAGGG
The DNA here is from genome assembly GCA_902803355.1 of uncultured Lachnospiraceae bacterium. Taxonomy (GTDB): domain Bacteria; phylum Bacillota; class Clostridia; order Lachnospirales; family Lachnospiraceae; genus UBA6987. The sequence continues at coordinate 3,660 of CADCPP010000107.1, forward strand.
GAACGATGGAACATATCATGAGCGGACTTCCGGTGGCTGCTGCGCTGCTGCAGAAAGCGTCGGAAGAGGCGGCGAAGCTGAAGGAAAAAGGGATCACGCCGAAGCTGGCGCTGCTCAGAGTCGGCGAGAGCCCGGAAGACCTTCGCTATGAACGAAACCTGATCAAAAAAGCCGCGCAGATCGGCGCAGAGACAGAGGTCCACGTGCTGCCGGAAAACGCGAGCGAAGACGATATGCGGGCGGCGATCTGGCAGATGGATGAAGATCACGGCGTACATGGGATCATGGTCTTCAGACCTCTCCCTGCCGGGATCAATGAGGAAGCGATCTGCCAGGAGATCAATCCCGAAAAAGACGTGGACGGAGCGACCGAGAGCTCTCTTGCCGGCGTGTTTATGCAGCATGAGCGCGGCTTCGCGCCCTGCACAGCCCGCGCGGTCATGGAAATGCTGGATTACTACGGCGTGGAGCTTTCCGGGAAGAAGGTCACGGTGATCGGACGTTCTCTTGTGGTCGGGAGGCCGCTTGCCTGCATGCTGCTGGCCAAAAACGCCACGGTAACGATCGCGCACAGCAAAACGGCGGACCTTGCCGCGGAAGCCCGGAGCGCGGATATTCTGATCTCCGCGACCGGCATGCCGAAAATGGTGGATCAAAGCTACATCCGAGAAGGGCAGATCGTGGTAGATGTCGGCGTGGCCTTTGATCCGCAAAGCGGAAAGCTCTGCGGCGATGTCGATTTTGAGGAGGTAGAAGCGCTTGCCTCATCGATCACGCCGGTAAAGGGCGGCGTAGGCGCGGTGACCACCGCGGTATTAATGACACAGGTCGTTGAAGCGGCGATCCGGCTGAACCGGAAACCGTCCTGGACAGACTGAGACCTGAAGAGGTGTTATGAACTATATTGTATTTGACCTGGAATGGAACCAGGCACCGTTCGGACACGGCCGCTCCAATCCGAAGATCCCGTTTGAGATCCTGGAGATCGGCGCCGTCAAGCTGAACGCGCACCGGAAGACCATTGACGAGTTTCATGAAACCATCAAGCCTCTGGTCTATCGGGAGATGAATAAGCAGACCCAGAAGATCGTCCATCTGGACATGAAGGAGCTGAAGGATTCCAAGACCTTTTCCCCTGTGGCGCGTCACTTTCTGGAATGGTGCGGAAGCGACTATATCTTTGTGACCTGGGGACCTTCGGACATCTTCGAACTGCAGCGCAATTTGGATTATTACCGGATCCAGTATGATTTCCCGAAGCCGCTGCTGTACTATGATCTGCAGAAGCTGTATTCTCTTGCGGAGGATGACGGCAAGCGCCGCCCGGCTCTGCAGGAGGCGGTGGAAGCCATGGGGATCCCCGAGACCAAGCAGTTTCACGGCGCGTACGAGGATGCCTGGTACACCGCCGAGGTCATGAAAAAGCTGAATATCAAACCCGTTCTGGAATATAAATCCGTCGATTACTACCATCTGCCGGACTCAAAGGACGAAGAGATCCGCCTGCACTTCAAGACCTACGACAAGTATGTGTCCATGGCCTATGACAGCAAGGAGGAGGCACTGCAGGATAAGGCCGTCACGGCGATCCGCTGCACCAAATGCGGCATGCCCGTGATCCGGCGCATGAACTGGTTCGCGTCATCCACGGGGAACATGTATTACGCGCTGATCCAGTGCCCTATCCACGGCAATGTCAAGGGAAAGATCCGGATCCGCAAGACCAGGGGAGACAAGATCTTTATCGTCAAGACCATCAAGCCGGCGACGGATCAGGACGTGGAGGACCTGAAGGCACGCAAGGAGGCCGTCAGGGAAAAACGGCATAAGCGCGTAGAAAAGGAAAAGGCCGCCAGGCGCAGGCGCAAGGGAAAAGCGCAGGGCCAAAGCGGCAAAAAAGACGGATCGGTCAAACAAACAGACCAGGTTCAGAGCTCCACTAAATGATAGGCGATGCCAAGCTTATCCAGCGTCTTTTTCTCCCTGTCCTGACAGGAGAAGAGAAAGACCTGACCGTGATAATTCGTATGCAGCCAGTTCAGACAGGCTTCCAGACGTTCGCTGTCATACATGGCGAAGCTGTCATCAAAGAACAGAGGCATGTCTTCCTTTGGCCAGAGAAGCCGCACCACGGCGAGCCGGAAGGAAAAATAGAGCTGCTCCATAGCGCCCGCGGACAACGCGCCGGGCGCTATTTTTCTGCCTGCGGAAAGGGCAAACAGCTCCAGATCATCGCTCACTTCAAGGCCGTCGTAAGCGCCTTTCGTGATCTCGCGGAAGATGCCGGAAGCGGTTTTCGTGAGCGGCACGCCGAAACGGTCGGCGGCATTATCGGCCAGAAGGGAAAGGGCCGATGAGGCGCGGGCAATGGCCGCGATCTCGCTGCGAAGGCGGTCGTTCTCCTGCAGGATGGGCTGCAGGGCATCGCGCCTTTCCATGAGCGCGCGCATTTCCGGCTCCCATTGCTCCCGCTCGAGTTTGGCGGCAAGCTGCTCATTCAGTGCGCTGTTCAGCGCCTCCCGTGAAGCGGACAGCGTTGCCAGTTCTTCGGTGTCTGCTTCGAAGCGTTTCCGCTTTTCTTCCAGATAGTCAAAGAGCTGCAGGACCTTTTCCAGATAGGCTTTCGTCTCCTCCGCCTCGGCGAGCGTCCCCTGCGCCTGATAATTCGGAAGATACCTTGCCAGCATCGTTTTCAGAAGCTCTGTATTTTTCGCGTTGCCGGCATCTGCATCCTGACGGCGGGTAATGCGCGTAAAGAATGTTGCGGCAAACAGCGCGGCCAGAAACAGCGGCAGCATAAACAGCAGATTTGCACCGGTCTGAAAGATCCGGTTCATCAGCAGGAAGGCGCCGAGGGTAAGGACGATCATCAGGATCGACAAAGGCCCAAGCGCTCCGGACGAGACCGCATGCTTGCCGGCGTAGTCCCGCTGGTAGAGTGAAAGCTGCTCGCAGAGGGTCGCTGCGCGTTTTTGGTCGCTCTCGACTGTCTCGCGGGACGTGGTGCCCATGCCGGTCAGAAGGGCTTCCTTCGCCCGCAGGCTGCGGTCTGTCTTTTCACGGTCGGCCGTCAGCGCGCGGATGCGGGCATCCTGCGCATCGGCCTGCGCCTTTAAGGCATCATAGTCCGCGCCGCCGGTCAGACTGCGCTCTTCCAGCGCGGCCATCTTCATAGCGAGAGCGTCATCTTCGGTCTGCGCGCCGGGATCGATGCGCTTTTCCAGCGCCTTCCGCTGCGTTTTCAGCTGTTCAATGGCAGCGTAGACGTTAAAGTTCTCATCGCCGCTGCTTTTCAGGTTCATGATATGGGTCTTCAGATCGGCGGCGAGTCCGTTTCCGGTGGCCGCGCCGATCTGTCTGAAGGAAAGCGTATTGGCAAAAATATAGGGAGAAAGACCATCCGGGAAAGGCACTTCCTCCGGACTGATCGTCCGTTCTTTTCCCTGCTCGTTAAGTGTAAGGCGTGAGGCGGGCGGCGTCCGGGAAAAATCCCGCTCCGCGCTGACGGTTTTTCCCTCCCTTTCCCAGCGGATCCTGCCGCCGTAAAGATCCGGCTCACTCCAGGGCAGATTCGCGCGGTAGAGCCCGCCCCTGGCCGCGCGCCCTTTCCCCTTTTCCATGCCGAAAAGAAGGGCGGCAAACGCAGTGTGGAGGGTGCTTTTTCCGGACTCGTTCTTTCCGCTGATCAGCGTGATGCCGTCATCAAAGGTAAAGGATCTGTCGCGAAGGGTGCCGAACTGGCGAATATAGCAATCAAGCAGTTTCACCGGACAGCCTCCTTTCCGCTGCCTGCGGTAGCCATGAGGGCGTCCAGTCCGTAATACAGCGATTGGAGCGAAGAGGGATCTTCGGCCTTGCCGCCTTCGGTAAAGCGGCGCACAAACTGACCCAGAAGATCTCCCGCAGGTCTTGCGGCAAATTCATCAAGCGGATAGTCCGGTACGGAGTGATCGGCGACCGTGCTCACGCCCGCGATGCGGCCAAGCGCGGCCGTATCCGGCAGAAAGACCGGATCCCGCCGCCCCTGCAGCTGGATATTCAGGACTTCGCGGCAGAGCTCGTCCGCGCGGCGGCGGATCACGCTCTCCAGCCCTGAAGCCGTCATTTCCGGCGTCATATTGATGGTGACATCCGTATAGCGGAAGTCGGAAAAGTTCCTCCAGTCCAGATGGAAGGAATCCTTGGTCAGCGTCCCGATAAAGCAGCCGTGAGTCCCTGTTTCGGTATGATCCAGGGCTTCCGGAGAGCCGGGAAAAGCAACGCGTCCGTTCTGGGTGATGGCCGGTTTATGCAGATGGCCGAGCGCGACGTAATCAAAGCCGCATGCCGACAGACGGGAAGGCTTAAAGGGGGCGTGGAGGGCATCGCCTCCGTGCGCCAGCAGAAAATGGCGCCTGCCGTCCCTTGGCGCGCGGAACTCATCCAGGCGCACATCCGGCAGTTCCTGGGAATGATAGCTGAACCCGTGGACTTCCAGATTCCACTGCGGATAGAACACGGAGCTCAGCTCCGGAGAGGACAAAAAGCTCACCTGCGGGCAGAAGGAAAAGCGCGCGTAGGCGGAGCCGGGACGGATAAAATCATGGTTTCCCGCGATCAGGACCACCTTGGTGCGCGGAAGCGTAGAAAAGAGATAATCCACATCCTTCAGTTCCCGCACGGTGGGAGGCGCGTTGAACAGATCTCCTGCGATCAGCAGCAGATCGATATCTTCCTCGATGCAGGTGTTAATCAGCCGCAGCAGGGAGGTGCGCACGGCATCAGCCCGGGAAGGTCCCCAGGATTTGTCGCCATCTGGGGCTGCCCCCAGATGCAGATCGGCGGTATGGATAAAACGCACGCTGCGCCTCCTTCATCATTTGCATAAATTCTGGCTTTATTATAGCGGATTTTTTCACTTCCGTAAAGGGGAGACTTCTGCGCCGTGACTTTTCGGCAGCAGCGCCTTTTCTTTTTCCTCCAGCTGTGCTATAATACATCCACCTAATTTATTAAGCACGAAGAGTTAGGAGGACGATATGGTCAAAAAAGAAATGATCGCCATGCTTCTGGCAGGAGGACAGGGCAGCCGCCTTGGCGTCCTGACGCAGGGTATGGCAAAGCCTGCAGTCGCCTTTGGCGGGAAATACTGCATCATCGATTTCCCCTTAAGCAACTGTGTGAATTCGGACGTGGACACTGTCGGCGTGCTGACGCAGTATCAGCCCCTGCAGCTGAATACGCATATCGGCATCGGCATCCCGTGGGATCTGGACAAGCAGGTGGGCGGAGTTACGATCCTTCCGCCGTATGAAAAATCCGGAGACAGCGAATGGTATACCGGCACGGCCAATGCCATTTACCAGAACCTGACCTTCATGGACAGCTACAATCCGGATTATGTGCTGATCCTTTCCGGCGACCATATTTACAAGATGGACTACGGCGAAATGCTGGAGCAGCACAAACGGTCCGGGGCCGAAGCGACCATCGCGGTCATGCCGGTGGACTGGGAAGAAGCGCACCGCTACGGCATCATGGTGACAGACGGCAACGGAAAGATCACGGAATTTGAAGAAAAGCCGGCCAATCCGAAGAGTAATCTGGCCTCCATGGGGATCTATATCTTCAATTATCAGACGCTCCGCAGAGCGCTGAAGGAACTGGAACATGTGCCCGGCTGCGACTTCGGCATGCATGTGATCCCTTATGTCTTCCGCGAAACGGACAAGGTCTATTCCTACGAATTCAACGGCTACTGGAAAGATGTCGGAACCCTGACCACCTACTGGGAGACCAATATGGAACTCACCAGCCTGGTTCCGGAGTTCAATCTCTATGAGGAGTTCTGGCAGATCTATACTAGCGCGGAATCTCACGCGCCGGCTTATCTGGGCGCAGATGCGCAGGTGACGCATTCCATCGTCGGTGACGGCAGTGAGATCCACGGCAAGGTAAAACGCTCCGTACTCGGCTCGAATGTCATCGTCGGCGCCGGGGCAAAGGTGATCGATTCCATCCTGATGAACGGTGTGGTGATCGAGGAAGGCGCCGTGGTGCGCAAGGCGATCATCGCGGAAAATACCGTGGTCGGCAAAAATACGCGCATCGGGGAAGGCACCTTTGAGCAGAGCCGCCTGGATCCGAAGGTATACAACAGCGATCTGGCCGTCATCGGAGCCGGCAGCGTGATCCCGGCTGACGTGACCATCGGAAAGAACACCGCGATCTCCGGTGTGACGGGCCCTGAAGACTATCCGGAGGGGAATCTGATCTCCGGCGGCTATATCCTGAAAAAGGAGGAGAAGAGATGAAAGCAGTAGGAATCATTCTCGCCGGCGGCGGTTCGGAACGCATGAAGGGTCTTACCGATATCCGTGCGGTGGCAGCCATGCCGGTAGCCGGTGCGTACCGTGCGGTCGACTTTGCGCTCAGCAACATGGCCAACGCCAGGATCAATGCGGTGGCCGTGATCACCCAGTACAGCTCCCGCTCGCTGAACGAGCATCTGAATTCTCCTTCCTGGTGGGGCTTTGGCCGCAAGCAGGGCGGACTGTATCTGCTCAATCCGACCATCACGCCGGACAGCACCAACTGGTTCCGCGGAACGGCGGATGCCCTCATCCAGAACCTGGATTTCATCAAGGAACGCCATGAGCCCTACGTGGTCATCGCCTCCGGCGACGGCGTTTACAAACTGGATCTGGACGATGTTCTGGCAAAGCATGTGGAAAGCGGCGCGCAGATCAGTGTGGTCTGCAAGGAAAAGAACGACCTGGAGGCCGGCCGCTTCGGCGTGATCGAGACCGACGCGGAGAAGCACATCATTGCCTGGCACGAAAAGGAAGAAGGCGCGGAAGGCGATCTGGTCAACTGCGGCATCTACCTGATCCGGCGCCTGCGCCTGATCCGTCTGCTGGAGGAGTGCAAGCGGCAGGACAATTACGACTTCGTGCGCGACGTTCTGGTGAAGAACCTGGAGAAGGAACGCATCAAAGCCTATGTGATGGATGGCTACTGGAAGAATATCGCGTCCGCGCAGTCCTACTTTGAATGCAATATGGATATGCTGGATCCTGCGCTGCGCAGAAAATTCTTCTATGATCACCCGAAGATCTCGACCAAGGTGGATGATTTCCCTCCGGCAAAGTTCAACGACAACGCCAAAGTGTCCAACGCGCTGGCGGCAGGCGGCACCATCGTGAACGGAGCCGTGGAAAACTCCGTCCTCTTCAAGAAGGTCTATGTAGGCGACGGCAGCAGCGTGAAGAACTGTGTGCTCCTGAATGATGTTTATGTGGGCGACGGGGTGACCCTCGAAAACTGCATCGTGGAGAAGAAGATGAAGATCGAAGACGGGACCTGCATCATCGGTGATCCGAATGATGTGACCGTGATCGCGTAAGGAAGGAAGAATGAACAGTCATTATCCTGAAGAATATGAGCCGATCGAGCTTTGCGGCTATCGGCACGTGCATGAGGACCTGGTCAAACAGGTCCTCAGTGCCATGCCGGAGGAAGACGATCTGTATTCTCTGGCGGACTTTTTTAAGGTGTTCGCCGATTCTACCCGCATCCGCATCCTGTATGTCCTGCTCTGCTCGGAGACCTGCGTGTGCGATATCGCGCAGCTGCTGAATATGACGCAGCCGGCCATCTCGCATCAGCTGCGCATCTTAAAGCAGATGAATCTGGTGCGGGCAAGGCGCGAAGGCAAGACGGTTTTTTATTCCCTGGCGGATGACCATATCGCCTCGATCCTGCGTATCGGGATGGAGCATATCTGCGAAGAATAGAGGAAAAATAAATGACAAAAAAAGAACTGGTACAGGCGCTGCGCGGCAAAATGAAGGAAGCGGGCATCGACATCTATGTGGTGACCTGCGGCGACTTTCACGGATCCGAATATTACAGCGCCTATTTTAATACGCTGACCTTCCTGACCGGCTTTACCGGCGAGTCCAGCATTGCGGCAGTGACCATGGATAAGGCGGGCCTCTGGACTGACGGCCGCTATTTCCTTCAGGCGGAGCGGGAGCTGGAGGGCTCCGGGATCGATCTGTATAAATCCGGGCTGCCCGGCGTGAAAACGCTGGCGGAATTTCTGAAGGATGAACTGCCGGAGGGCGGCTGCGTCGGCTTTGATGGACGCATCGTGCCCTTAGGGCAGGAGGAGCTTTGGGAGAAGGCGCTGGCAGAGAAAAAGGCCGCCTTCAGATCTGACCGGGACCTCGTGGGCGAGCTCTGGGAAGACCGCCCCGCGCAGGAATTCCATGAAGCCTTCCTGCTGCCGGAAGAGATCACCGGAGAGTCTGCGAAAAGCAAGATCGCGCGCGTGCGGGAGGAGATGGCCGGGCAGGGGGCAGATATGCACCTCATCACCGGCCTTTCCGATATCGGCTGGCTGCTGAATGTGCGGGGCCGCGATATCCCCTGCAATCCGGTCGTTTTCTCCTTTGCTTTGATGACGAAGGATACGGTCAGCTGGTACGTGCGGGAAGAAAAGCTTCCGGAAGAGGTGAGAGATTATACGAAGCAGGCCGGCGTTTCGCTTAAGCCTTATGAAGCCATCTGGGAAGACATTAAGGCCATCCCGGCCGGAACGAAGCTGCTTGTGGACGGTGCCGGCGTCTGCTCGTACGTGAAGGGCGCGGTGAAGGAGGGCGTACAGCTGATCACCGCGGTCAATCCGACCACGCTGATGAAATGCGTGAAGAACGAAACGGAGAGGAAGGCCCTGCGCGTCTCGCATCACAAAGACGGCCTTGCCATGGTCAATTTCCTCTACTGGCTTGCGCATCATCCGGATATTGAATCATTAAGCGAGATCGACGCGGCAGATTATCTGGAGCAGTGCCGCCGCGATCAGGGCGCCTTTGATCTTTCCTTTGAGACCATCGCTGCGATGGGACCGAATGCGTCCGTCGTGCATTATGCGCCGTCGCCGGAGCATTTTGCCATGCTGAAAAAGAAGGGCCTGTTCCTGGTGGATTCAGGCGGACAGTACCGGGAAGGAACTACGGATATCACCCGTACGATGGCGATGGGACCGCTGACTGATGCGGAAAGGCATCATTACACCACGGTCCTGCGCAGCCACATCGATCTGGCCTCGGCCGTTTTTCCGACCGGTGTTTCCGGCTGTCAGCTGGATGTCCTGGCCAGAATGCCCATGTGGGAGGAGAAGCTGGATTACCGCCACGGCACCGGCCACGGCGTGGGCTTCTGCCTGAACGTGCACGAGGGGCCGAATGCCTTCCGTATGTCCATCCCGGACAACAAAGCCCTGCGGCCTGCCCTTGTCCCCGGCATGGTCACGACCGATGAGCCCGGCATCTATATCGACAACGATCACGGGATCCGCATCGAGAGCGAAATGCTCTGCGCAGAGGCGGGAGAAAGCGAATACGGCAGATACCTGTGCTTTGAAAACCTCACGCTGTGTCCTATCGACGTAACGCCGGTAAACAGAGACGAACTGACAGAGAAAGAGATCAGCTGGCTGAACGCGTATCATGAGAGAGTCTATGAAGAACTGAAGGACGACCTAAAGCCGGAAGTCGCCGCCTGGCTCTATGACGTTACCAGACCCCTGTAGAAAGGAAAAGCAATGAGCGAAAAGATCACAAAGACCTGGCTGAAGAAGCAGGAAAAAGAATTTCTTGCGGACCGCGCAAACCGCGTGGCCATGGATGCCGTGACGTCGACGGGCGTGAACGACAACGCAAAGCGCCCCGAAGCCTTCCGCGCCGACTTGCATGAATACTCTGTGTTTCTACCGCAGAAGGGCATCACCAATCAGAAGCACAGCGGCCGCTGCTGGATGTTCGCAGCCCTGAACACCATGCGCTTCCGCATCATTAAGAAACTGAATCTGAAGGACTTTGAACTTTCTCAGGCTTACACCATGTTCTTCGACAAACTGGAAAAAGCCAATTATTTCCTGGAAAGCATCCTGAAAACGCTGGATGAACCGACAGACGGGCGCCTGCTGCAGTGGCTGCTCATGGCGCCGGTGCAGGACGGCGGCCAGTGGGATATGATCTGCAGCCTGATCGAAAAATACGGCGTGGTCCCGAAGGCCTGCATGCCGGAATCCTTCAGCTCTTCGGCAAGCATGCAGATGAATTTCACCCTGACCGAAAAGCTGAGGGAAGATGCCTGCCGTCTGCGCAGCGCGTATCGGGCAGGCGCAGATGAGGCAAAGCTTCGCGCCATGAAGGATGAGATGATGGAGACGATCTACGGCATCCTCTGCGTATGCCTGGGCGTTCCGCCGAAAACGGTGGACCTTGAAGTACGGGATAAGGATGACAAGTTCCACCGCGACCTCGGCCTGACGCCGCAGGAATTCTTCCGCAAGTATGTCGATATGGATCTTTCCGACTATATCAGCCTGATCAACGCGCCGACTGAGGACAAACCCTATTATCACAGCTACAGCGTGGAGTTTCTGGGCAATGTTGTGGAAGGCCGCAAGGTGAAATATGTCAACCTGCCCATCGAAGAACTGAAGAAGGCCGCCATTGCCCAGATGCAGGACGGCGAGCCGGTGTGGTTCGGCTGCGATGTGGGCAAATCTTCGGAACGTTCCGGCGGCGTGATGAGCCTGGAGCTTTACGATAAGGGCAGCCTGTTCAATACCACGTTCGGCATGAACAAGGCAGAGCGTCTGGAATACGGCCACAGTCTGATGACGCATGCCATGGTCTTCCAGGGCGTGAATCTTGACGAAAACGGAAAGCCGAACCGCTGGCGCGTGGAGAACAGCTGGGGTGAGGAGCCCGGAAAGAAGGGCTACTACGTGATGACCGATTCCTGGTTTGATGAATATCTCTACCAGGTCGTGGTCAATAAAAAGTATCTGCCGGAAGAGGCACTGAAGGCCTTCGCGGAGAAGCCCATCATGCTCAAGCCCTGGGATCCCATGGGATCGCTGGCGTAAAAACCACAGAGAAAAAGACAGTATCCGCCTGACGCGGTACCGTCTTTTTTTATCCGGAGGCAGCTGCCTTCCTGCTATGAAATGTCAGAAAAATCGTTTTACTGATGCTTCCAGGTGGTGCGGAAGAGCAGCGCTACCACAGGGAAAATCTCAAGACGCCCGGCCAGCATGTCAAAGATCAGGACCAGCTTGGAGAGGACGCTTAAGGAACCGTAATTGCTCATGGGCCCTACGCCGGAGAGACCGGGACCGATATTATTGAAGCAGGCGAGCACGGCGGTGATGCAGGTGGTCAGATCCTTGCCGTCGATGGTCAGGATCAGAAAGCTCGCAAGCGCGATAAGGACATAGGCGGTCAGGTAGGTGCGCAGGCTGGCCAGCACGCTTTCGCTCACGATCTTGCCGCTGCTGCGCACCGGGTAGATGCGGCCGGGCCGGATCATCTCCCGCAGGCGGCTGCGCAGATCCTTGATGAGCAGGCTGAAGCGGATGCACTTCAGGCCGCCGCCGGTGCTGCCGGCACTTGCCCCGATGATCATCAGAAAGACCAGGAGGGCTTTGGCGAGCGTCGGCCAGAGATCAAAATTCGTGGTGGCAAAGCCTGTGGTCGACATGATCGACGCGGCCTGAAACATCGCGGCGCGCAGCGTTTCCTCCGCGCCGGAGAAGAACGAACGGATGTTAAGGGCAATGGCCAGGCTGCAGCCCATAAACACCAGGAAATAAACGCGAAGTTCTTCGTCCTTCAGCACGCTGAGCGGCTTTTTTCGCAGGAGCAGGTAATAGCAGCTGAAGTTGACGCCGAAGAGGAACATAAAAATGGTAGTGACCCACTGGATGTAAGGCGAATAACCGCCAAGGCCTGCGTTGGTCACGGCAAAGCCGCCGGTGCCGGCCGTGCCGAAGGCGATGCAGAAGGCATCGAACAGCGGCATGTCAAGCGCCAGCAGGATGATGTTCACCACGGTCAGCACGATGTAGATCAGATACAGGATCTGCGCTGTTCTGCGCAGCTGTGGGACCAGCTTGCCCACGTCCGGCCCGGGGCTTTCCGCCTTCAGGATGTGCATGGTGAAGCCGGCGCCGGAGCGGCTGCGCGGCACAAGAGCCAGCAGGAAGACCAGAACGCCCATGCCGCCGATCCAGTGCGTAAAGCTGCGCCAGTAGAGCAGGCTCTTATCCAGCTTTTCCACATCGGAGAGGATGGAGGCCCCGGTGGTGGTAAAGCCGGAGACCGTCTCAAAGACCGCGTCGATATAGGCAGGAATCTGCCCGGAGATAAAGAAGGGAAGCGCACCGGTAAGACCCAGCACCAGCCAGGAGATGCCGGCACAGGCGAGCCCTTCTTTTTCGTAAAAATCATTTGCCTTCTCGCCCTTGCTGAGCAGCCAGAGCAGACCGCCGAGCGCCAGAATGATCATCAGCGTCTTCAGGTAAGCCACAGTGGAATCCGGCTCGCCGAACACAAATGAAAGGACGAGGGCGGGCAGCATCAGCGCGGCTTCGATCAGGAGGATGAGCGCGGTGAAATGGCCCAGGGATTTATAGTTCATGCCGCGCCTCCTTAGGCAAAAATATCGCTGAAGCGCTGGATATTCTTCGTTTCGGTCGAGATCACGATCACGGAATCACCTTCCTGATAGACGGAAGAGCCGTTGGCGATCATGACCTGTCCTTCGTGGAAAATGGCCGAGATCAGGACGCCGGGGCGGATCTTCAGCTCACTGAGCGGCGTATTCTTGTGCAGCGAGGCGGGACCGATCGCAAACTCGCAGGCCTGTACCTGCCCGCCGGCAACGGTCTGCACCGTCAGGGCGGATTCGCCGTCGGTATCGCGCATGGAGCGCACGTAGCGCACCACGATATCGCTGCAGAGCTGCTTGGGCGAGATCACGCTGCCGAGGGACAGCTCGCCGATGATATCCTGCAGTTCTTCGATATGTCCCTGCTTGGTGATGACGATGGGCACCTTCTGACTGTTGGCATAGAGCGACATGATGATGTTGAGCTCGTCCATGCCGGTGAGGGCAACGAAAGCGTCGCAGGAGGACAGCCCTTCCCGCTCCAGGGTGGACAGATCCGTAATGTCGCCGCAGCAGATAGTGGCGGAGGGCAGAAGCCTGGCCAGATCTTCGCAGCGGGCGCGGTCCTGATCGATGATCTGGACTTTGATCCCGTCCTTTTCCAGCATCTGTCCCAGATGGACGCTGATGAGGCCGCCGCCGCCCAGAATGACCCTCTTGACCTTGCGGGTGATGACGCCGAGCTCACGCAGAATCTTGCCTAATTCGTGGGAAGGAGCAGTCATATAGATGCGGTCATCCGTTTTCAGCTCATAATCGCCGCCGGGCAGCGTGATGCTGCTGCCCCGCATGACCGCGCAGATCAGGACCTTGGTCTTCAGCACGGAGGAGATGTCTTTCAGCTTCAGCCCCGCAAGCGGGCTGTCCTTCTTCAGCTTGAATTCCACCAGCTCCAGCCGCCCGCGGGCAAAAACTTCACGTGTGAGGAAGCCGGGGTAGCGGAGCAGCCGCTCGATCTCCAGTGCGGCACTGCGCTCCGGATTGACGATCAGGGAAAGACCGAATACCTCCCGCATCTCCAGCATCTGCGCCGTGTATTCCGCGTTGCGGATGCGGACGATGGTATGGATGGCCGGGTTCAGCTGACGGGCCGTGACGCAGCAGAGCAGGTTGACTTCGTCCGCGTTCGTGACCGCGATGAGCAGGTCCGCTTCCGCTGCGCCTGCCTGCGTAAGGGCGTCCAGCGTAGCGCAGTTGCCCTCAAGCCCCATGACGTCGTAAAGCTGGCAGGCCGCGTTAAGGGCCTCCTTTTTGCTGTCGATCAGGGTGATATCGTGACCGTCGGCGGAAAGGACTTTTGTCAGGGTGGATCCGACTTTGCCGGCGCCGGCTATAATGATCTTCATAATGACCTCCGGAAAGGAACAGGTATCGTAAAATAATAAATAATTATACCAAATAAGGCGAAAAAACGAAAGAGGAAAATGAAGAGGGAAGGAGAGGAAAACGGGACGAGAACGCGCGGAAAAACAGAAGGAAAGCCTGCGGATTTGCCGATTGTGTGATATACTGAAACGAGAGCCCGCCTTTTCGGAATAAAAGGGCGGTCAAAGGAGTGTATGATGGATCTTTTTGACTATATGAACGAACAGAAAAGCGAGAAAGAAGGACCCCTGGCCTCCCGTCTTCGTCCGCGCAGCCTGGAGGAGGTGGTGGGGCAGCAGCACATCCTCGGAAAGGACAAGATGCTCTACCGCGCCATCAAGGCGGATAAGCTGAGCTCAGTCATTTTATTCGGCCCGCCCGGCACCGGCAAGACGACGATCGCACAGGTGATCGCCGCTTCCACTAAGGCGAATTTCCGCCAGATCAATGCGACAACGGCGGGCAAGAAGGATATGGAGGAAGTTGTGGAAGAAGCGCGGATGGCTCGTGCCTCTTACGGGACAAAGACCATCCTCTTTATCGATGAGATCCACCGCTTCAACAAGGCGCAGCAGGATTATCTGCTGCCCTATGTGGAGAATGGTACGGTCATCCTGATCGGTGCGACCACGGAAAATCCCTTCTTTGAGGTCAACAAAGCCCTGCTGTCCCGCTCGAATGTGTTTGAACTAAAGCCTCTGGACAAAAAGGACGTGGCGGCCCTGGTGCGCCGCGCGGTGGAAGATGAAGAACGCGGCATGGGCGTGTACCATCCCGTGATCGATGAAGACGCGGTGGAGTTTCTGGCCGATATGGCCGGCGGAGATGCCAGACGCGCCATCAACGCGGTGGAACTGGCCGTGCTCACCACGGAGCCGTCGGAGGACGGAAAGATCCACATCACCCTGCCGGTCGCTGAGGAATGCATCCAGCGGCGGAGCCTGCGCTACGATAAGACCGGCGACAGCCATTATGATGTGATCTCCGCCTTTATCAAAAGCATGCGCGGCTCGGACCCGGATGCAGCCGTTTACTGGCTCGCGCGGATGCTGAAGGCCGGAGAGGACCCGAAATTCATCGCCCGGCGCATCATGATCTGCGCCTCGGAAGATGTGGGGATGGCGGATCCGCGGGCGCTGCTCGTGGCGGTAGCGGCGGCGGAAACGGTCGAACGGGTAGGCATGCCGGAGGGCAGGATCCCGCTGGCGGAGGCGGCAGTCTATGTGGCGACCGCGCCGAAAAGCAACGCCTCCTACATGGCCGTGGACAAGGCCATGCAGGCAGTGGAAGAGGTGGCGATCGAACGGGTGCCGCCGCACATCACCAACGCGCCCATCAGCGGAATGAAGGAGTTCGGGCACGGCGTGGGGTACAAATATGCGCATGATTATCCCGGTCACTATGTCAGGCAGCAGTATCTTCCGGACGAGCTGGTCGGCACGAAATTCTTTGAGCCGGGCGACAACGGCTATGAAAAAGACATTAAAAAATATATGGAGTTTTTAGAAAAACTGGTGTAAAATATAAACGATTATGGGCAGCGGCCGCCACTTTGGGCGAGGAGCTGCCATGCTGTGCAGAAAATAAATGGGAAAGGAGACGCCGTGAAACGAAAGATCACACAATTGGCCAAAGGGATCATTGATGTGAAGATCCCCGAGATCCGTCTGCAGACGGAAACCGTCACGGCGGCCGTGTCCTGCGGACAGCAGGGCAAGGGAGAACTTTCCCTGATCAGCAGCAACGGCGTTCCCTTCCGCGGCCTGATCTACGCAGATGATGACCGCATCGAGATCCCGGACAATGCTTTCGCGGGACTCTCCGTACAGATCCCCTTCCTGATCCATGCGGAAGAGCTCAGAGAGAACGAAGAACTAAACGGCAGCTTCGCGCTGGTGACCAACGCGGGCGATCTGCAGGTCCCGTATCAGATCAAGGTCAGCAGAGCCATCCTGAAGGAACATGAGCTTCCGGAAGATGCGGCTGCGCTCGGACAGCTTGCTGCGCAGGATCCCGATGCCGTCATGAAGCTGTTCCAGTCGGACGTTTTTCTGCAGATGCCGCTGCTGGAGGATGAAGTGCTGCGGGCGCTTTATACGAGCCTTAGGCGCTCGGCGGATCAGAAGCTTGCTTTGGAAGAATTCCTGACGGCCTGCGGCGCAAAGGAGCCCGTCGGACTTTATTTGAACGAAACGCCGCGCTCTTATCTGTTCCAGGACGGCATCCCCGGAGAGATCGCGCTGACAAAAAGCGGAGAGGGCTACTGCCTCATCAACGCCGTCAGTGAGTGCGGCTTTATCCGCATCCCGAAGGAGCATTGGAACAATCCGGATTTTACCGGCGATGTCTGCCGGATCCCTTTATATTTTCTTCGCCAGGCGATGCACGCCGGGAAAAACTGCGGCGCGGTGCGGATCAGCACGGGGCGGCGCAGCGTGAGCATCCCCGTAACCGTCATGGTGGGCGAAGAGGTCACGGAAGAGCAGAAACAGCGCGACCTGTACCGGCGCAGCAGCCTGCAGCTTTACCGCACCCTGCTGCAGATCTACGGAGATCCTTCCAGGGCACGTGCGCTCGGCGAGACGGCCTTCCATTATCTGGATGCGTGCGACGAGATCCGGCCGCCGGAACCCAGGGATAGGATCCTGCGGGCGGAGCTTTGCCGCCTCTACAACCGGCGGGAAGAAGAAAAAGCTCTGCTGGATGAGATCCGCGCAGAGGTGCAGCGCGCGAGAAACGAAGACCCGGTTGCCTATCTGTGGTTCTTATATCTGGAAGAGGAACGGGAGCACGGCGAACATCAGGCCGACGGCTTCCTTCGCCTGCTCTACCGGATGAAAGAGGCCAACATCCGCAGCGCGGCGATCTTCCCGCTGCTGAGGAGGGTGGACCCGGAATGGGCGGAACAGCCGGAACGCTCGCTGGAGCGCATGCGGGAATATTATCTCAAGGGAGAACTGACCCTGCTTCTGGCAGCGGATGCCATCCGCCTGTATAACGATGATCCTTCGTTAATGAAGAAGATGGGACCGTTTGAGCAGTATCTTCTGCGGCTCGGCGCACGGAACCGCTTCTGGACGGCGGAAATGGCGCAGCGCGGCGCGGAGCTGATGGCCGGGGAGGAAGTGGCGGATGCCCACAGCGCGCGGACGCTGGAGATGCTGTATGCGGACTTCCCGGAAAACGGCATCCTACAGGCACTGCTTACCGTGCTGATCCGCAGCGGACAGCCGGAAGGACGCTTCCACCACTGGTACGCCCTCGGCATCGAGCAGGATATCCGCCTGAGCGAACTTTACGAATTTTATCTCAGCACGATCCCTGAGGGCAGCAATGAAGAGATCCCTCAGATGGTGCTGCTCTACTATACCTACAACAGCCCGAAGTGGATCTCTTCACGCCTGAATCTCTATCATTATATCCTGACCCACTCGACCCAGGAGAGCCGGCTGTACCGCCTCTATGAAAAGCAGATGCAGAATTTTGCGCTGGAACAGCTGCTGGACGGGGCGAAAAATGACCGGATCGGGGAGTTTTACGAAGCTATGTTCATCCCGGAGGTGGTGGATGCCCGCACGGCGCCTCTGCTTACGGAATTCCTTTATACGCAGGAGCTACACTTTGACAACACGGCCATTCAGGAAGTCAAAGTGGTCTACGGCGAGCTGGAGGAAGAGTTTTCTTATCCCGTGACCGATGGGGAAGCCTA
>CADCPP010000108.1 GCA_902803355.1 uncultured Lachnospiraceae bacterium
CGCGCCTTCCGGCAGATCATGGTAACGGATACCAAACTCACGAGCATAGCTAAAGCCGCTGTGGCCGTAAAAGCCGATGTTGCCCTCAAACAACACTCTTCTTAAAAATTATCTATAATCATGCCATATGGCTTGATTACCTTGTTATATAAAGCTTACCGATGAATATACATCCTTGTCATCTCTGCTTCTCCATCTCCCTGCACCATGCAGAGGAATTCCCAGCCGTAGCGCTCGTAAAACCCGCTGTGATCGGTGACCAGATACAGAGGAGTAATACCCTTGGCACGCATGTCTTCCACCGCCATGTTCAGCAAACTCCCGGCGATCCCTTGTCCGCGGCAGAATTCCTCGGTATAGACAGCACAGACATTCGGCGTGAGATCCTTCCGGTTATGAAAGTCGTTTTCGATCACGCCCAGCCCTCCGACGATCCGTTCACCGTACATGCACAAATACCAGCCGTATTCCGTCTCACGGTTTAAGTAAGCCGTCATACATTCCAGATAAGCCTGCGTCGGTACGTGCCATTTATCGTGAAACCAGGCTGCCGCCCGATCCATAAGCTCCGGCCGGTCACGCAGAGTAATAAAAGCATATTCCTTCAGATTCCTCAGCACGTCCTGATTGTTCTCCCGTTACTGCTTATTCTGCGGGCCGAAATAGTTCAGCGCCAGCATGGTAATATCATCCGATTGTTCGGCTCCGCCGGCAAATTCCGCCGCCGCGCCTCTCACGTTCTTCAGCACTGTCTCCGGACAGGCATCCGGCTGTGCATTCAGCGCCTCCAGCATCCGTTCTGTTCCGAACATCTGCCGGTCCTTTGTCATGGCCTCGGGGATGCCGTCCGTATACAGGAACAGTGCCGAGCCGGGCTCAAGCTGCAGGGTGTACTCTTCGTAGATCTCATCCGCAAGTCCGCCCACCACAAAGCCGTGCGGATCCTTCAGCAGTTCAAACTTTCCGCCCGGTTTCTTTACAGCGGGATATTCATGACCGGCGTTTGCCGCCTTCAGCTTGCCGGTGGAGATCTCCAGGATGCCCACCCAGACCGTCACAAACATCTCTTCACCGTTGTTGGAGCAGATCCCCTGATTGACTTTGTTCAGGATCTCTGCGGATGACTGCCCCAGCATGGCGCAGCTCTGCAGCATCGTCTTGCAGATCATCATGAACAGTGCCGCGGGAATGCCCTTTCCGGACACGTCCGCCATGACCAGACAGAGGTGATCGTCATCGATCAGGAAGAAGTCGTAGAAGTCTCCGCCTACCGTTCTGGCCGGTTCCATGCTGGCGTAAAGGTCAAATTCCTTTCTGTCCGGGAACGGCGGGAAAATGCTGGGCAGCAGGGCAGCCTGGATCTTCTTTGCCAGAGAAAGCTCGGTTGAGATCCGTTCTTTTTCAGCCGTGATCTTGGTCAGATCCTCCACATATTTGCCGATCTGCTCTTCCATGCTGTCGATCGATTCCGCAAGAAGGCCGATCTCATCGCGGTTTTTCACCGCATTCTGCAGTTTTTCCGTTCTGACCGTGTTTTCCTCGGAAAAGCGCTTGGCTTCTTTTGTGATCGTATACAGTGGTTTCAGCAGCGTATGATTCAGAAACACGCTCTGCCCCGCAATGACCAGCAGGATCATGCCTCCGAGGATCAGTCCCAGGCGCGCAATATAACTGTTTCGTTCCTGGACCAGAACATCCATCTGACGCTGTACACACAGGATCGCCGTCACTTCGCCGTTCCATGCCTTAAGAGGGATCATGGCCGTGATATGCGGATCGGTCTCAATGAAGCCCTTATCGCGGATCACCAGTTCCTGGTTTGATGTCTTCTCATATAAGGCGCGGTATTTCTGCCGGTAATCATCATTCGTGGTTTCCCGGACATAGCCGAAATCATAAACGGTATAATGGGTATCGTGATTGATCGTAGAGAAAAGGAAGGTGATATGCGCGTAATCCGAGCGGTCGGGCACGATCACGTAAATAAAGGTCGCTCCCGAACTGTTGCAGAGAGAATCCATGTTCCCGTAGACTCCCAGATATTCCGACCCTTTCCCGTCGCTTTCCGCATACGCATCGATACGGTTGGGATTGACCAGATCCGCCGCCGCCCGGGCCGTCAGGAAAGCGCCGTCAGCATATTGCTCCAGCAGTGCTTTCGTAAAATTCCGATAAGCCATGAAGCCGGCAACGGCTGAAAAGACCAGGAGTGCGGAAACGATTCCGACTATGCTCTTTACGGCAACATGTTCTCTGTATTTCTTTTTTTCTGCCATCCTGTTTTCCTCTACAGCGTTTTGACCATCGTCAGAATATTTTTCCCGTGCCGCCTGCAGTACGTTACCTCATCCATCATGCGCTTGACCAGCAGGATCCCCAGACCGCCTTCGCGTGAAAGCAGGCCCTCTTCGGAGGTATCCGCATCCTCGCGCGCCAGCGGATCAAACTCGATCCCGCTGTCGGTAAAGCGGATCCGGATCTGCTTTTTGCCGTCTAAAAGCGCGCAGCTTAAGGCGGCCTTTCCTTCTCCGTCCGGGTAGCCGTAATCCGCAATATTGACAAAGATCTCCTCAACCGCCAGCCGGATCTCAAACCTCACTTCATCGGAAGCGCCACAAGATAAAAGGACCGCATCTACCGATCCCGTCACTTCATCCAGATATTCGATCTTTGCCGGAAAGACTTTTCGCATGCCGCCTCCTGCCGGGGCCTTGCCCCTTTCGCTGCTTAAACAAACTTGAAGAGTCTGGTAAAGCCGGTGATCTCCAGAACTTCCATCACGGAGCGGCCGACGTTCTTTGCCGCAAGCGTTCCGTGCTTTGCGCGCATCTCCACGTAAGCCCTCTTCAGGGCGCGAAGACCGGCGCTGGAGACATATTCCAGCTTCTCCATATCCAGGATCAGGACATCGAACTGCTTCGTCAGATCGGTCAGGATCTTCTCGACCTCTGCCGCGTTCTGGGCGTCGATATATCCGATCATCTGCAGTTCGCCTTCACTGCCCCGTTTGATCAGATTCATGTTCATGCTCATTGTCTTGACCTCCCTCTTCGCTTTGCGTCTCTTCCTTCTTCTTGTTCTTTTTGTCCTTTTTTTCTTTCACTTCTTTCGGTTCTTCGGGAGCCTTCTCCTCCGAAATCTTCGGCATATTGCCGAACAAAAGGGCCGGACGCCTCTGTCTGTAAATATATACCTATACCCTGTCAAATTTCAAGCCTTTTCCCAAAACGGCATAACAACGGCATAATTTTCAAAATGTTTGCATTTTTCAAAAAAGAGGACCGCATTCCGATCGATCAATAAAAAGGAGCTTCGAACAAGCTTCGAAGCCCCGGATGCTTAAGTCGAATTTTTTAATCGGTGAATAAAGGCGTTGAATAATACCTGTCGCCGCTGTCGGGAAGAAGGGCAACGATCATCCTGCCCTTGTTTTCCGGACGCCTGGCAAGCGCGATCGCCCCGTATAAAGCGGCGCCCGAGGAGATCCCCACGAGGATCCCTTCTTTTCTGGCAAGGAGTTTTGCGGCAAAGTAAGCCTCCTCATCGGATGCCGTAATGACTTCGTCATAGACCTTCGTGTTCAGCACGTCAGGCACAAATCCCGCGCCGATCCCCTGGATCTTATGAGCCCCTGCGCGGCCCTCGGAAAGAACAGGGGAAGACGCTGGCTCCAGGGCCACCACCTTTACGGCAGGGTTCCTGCTCTTTAAGAACTCGCCTGTCCCTGTGAGGGTCCCGCCCGTCCCCACGCCTGCGATAAAGATATCCACCTTTCCCTCGGTATCTTCCCAGATCTCGGGACCGGTGGTCTCTCTGTGTGCCGCGGGGTTGGCAGGGTTGACAAACTGGCCGGGAATAAAGCTTCCGGGAATCTGCGCCGCAAGCTCTTCCGCCTTCGCGATTGCGCCCTTCATCCCCTTTGCGCCTTCGGTAAGAACAATCTCCGCGCCGTAAGCCTTTAAGATATTGCGTCGTTCAACGCTCATGGTCTCGGGCATGGTCAGAATGATGCGGTAGCCCTTTGCCGCGGCGATGGAAGCCAGACCGATACCGGTGTTGCCGGAAGTAGGTTCGATGATCACCGACCCCTCTTTTAAAAGTCCCCTGGCTTCCGCGTCTTCGATCATCGCCCTGCCGATCCTGTCCTTCACGCTTCCTGCGGGGTTAAGGTACTCAAGTTTGACCAGGACCCTTGCCTCAAGTCCCAGTTCCTTCTCGATATTGACGACCTCCAAAAGCGGGGTCTTTCCGATCAATTCTGCTGCCGAGCGGTAAATCTTCGACATATCCGTCTCCTCCTGCGGTCTTCACATGATAACAGATTAAGCGTATCAGGATCGGCCTGCTGCGTCAACAGGCCGGCCGATTTTTTTACTTGATTCGTCTTCCGCTCTGTCCGAGCCATGCCGGGAATAGTAATCATCCAAAGCCGACTTAATGGCTTCTTCTGCCAGGACCGAGCAGTGCATCTTGTAGTCCGGCAGTCCGTCCAGGGCCTCCGCCACCGCTTTATTGGTCAGCATCATGGCTTCCGAAACAGGCTTGCCCTTGATCAGTTCGGTAGCCATGGAACTTGAGGCAATAGCGCTGCCGCAGCCGAAGGTCTCAAACTTGACATCGGTGATCATCTCGTCGTCGATTTTCAAATACATCTTCATGATGTCGCCGCATTTCGCGTTGCCCACTTCTCCTATTCCGTCGGCATCCTCTATGACGCCCACGTTTCTGGGATTGCGGAAATGCTCCATTACTTTTTCACTGTATAATGCCATGATCGTTCTCCTTACAGAATGAATTGCTTCCTGCCTGCCATAAGGTCACGCCAGATGGGAGAAAAGCTGCGAAGATACTCCACCACTTCTTTGACGGCCCTGATTATCGTTTCCACGTCCTCATCGCTTGTGTCTTCATCAATGGTAAGCCGTAAGGAACCGTGCGCCACATCATGAACGCGTCCGATGGCCAGAAGCACGTGGCTCGGGTCAAGAGAGCCCGAAGTGCAGGCGCTTCCCGAGGATGCCTGTATCCCCTTATCGTCCAGGAGCAAAAGGAGGGATTCTCCCTCAATTCCCTCAAAACAGAAATTGACGTTGCCGGGAAGACGTTTTACCGCGTCTCCGTTAAGCGCTGAGTGAGGGATCTCCTGTAAGCCGCGAATCAGACGGTCGCGGCGCCTTGTAACGATCTCCGCGGTCTTCTCCTGATTCTTAAGGCTTTCCGTCAGCGCGGCCGCCATGGCGGCAATGCCGGCTACGTTCTCGGTGCCGGCCCGTCTCCCCCTTTCCTGCGCACCGCCGTCAATAAGATTCCGGATGCTGATGCCCTTTTTCACATAAAGAAAGCCCACGCCCTTTGGTCCATGGAACTTGTGGGCGGACGCCGAAAGCATGTCGATATTGTCCTCTTCCACATTGATGGGCACATGGGCGATAGCCTGCACGGCGTCCGTGTGAAAAGGGATCCTGCGAGCGCGGCAGATGGCGCCGATCTCCTTTATGGGCTGAATGGTGCCGATCTCGTTATTGGCATACATTACCGTAACCAGACAGGTGTCGTCTCTTAACGCCTGTTCAAGCTCCTCTGTCCTGACCAGTCCGTCTTCGTGCACGTCCAGAAGGGTAATGTCAAAGCCCTCTTCCTTCTTCAGTCTTTCCAGGGTATGCAGGACGGCGTGGTGCTCAAAAGCGGTGGAGACAATGTGTTTCTTCCCGCTTTTTGCGCCTTGCTTTGCCGCGGAAAGAATGGCTGTATTGTCAGCCTCGCTTCCTCCCGAGGTAAAAATGATCTCCCTCGGATCGGCGCCTATCGCCTTAGCTACATCATCTCTTGCTTTTTCCAGAATTTCTTTGCTCCTCTGGCCAAGAGCGTAGAGGCTCGAGGGGTTGCCCCAGTTTTCTCTACATACCGCAACCATGGTATTAACAGCCGCCTCACTCATCCTGGTCGTGGCAGCGTTATCAGCATAGATCACTTGGATAAGCTCCTTTCTTCATCTGTGGCTCCACTATATACCTATTTACCTATGTTGTCAATAGGTAAATAGGACATTTTATGCTTGAAATCCTATTCACCCTGCGGTAGAATAGGCAATAACAAAGTTATCCAGCCAAAGGAGAAAAGATGATATCCACAAGAGGACGCTACGCTGTACGCGTAATGCTTGATCTGGCCATGCAGCATTCTGATGGTTTTGTTCCGCTGAAGGACATCGCGGCAAGACAGCAGATCTCCAAAAAATATCTTGAGATCATCGTCAAAGATATGGTAAGCGGCGGTCTTCTCACCGGGGCCAGCGGCAAAGGCGGCGGCTACAAGCTTGTAAGAAAACCAGAAGAATACAATATCGGGGAGATCCTCGAACTCATGGAAGGCACGCTCTCCCCGGTTGCCTGCCTCTGCGACGAAACATACGACTGTCAAAGAAAAGACATCTGCCAGACGCTTCCCATGTGGTCCGAGTTTGACCATATGGCCCACGATTTCTTTTACTCAAAGAAACTCACTGACCTGATATCCAATCAAAAAGAAGGGGAGATCAAATGATTTCCCCTTCTTTTCACTGACGCGCTTCATACAGCGGCTTTTCCCAGAAGACCTTTCCTTCCAGCTCCGCGGCCAGCGCGTCGCTCGTTGCCGTCAGACTGACTTTCGCGGCATGGCGAGGTCTCCCATTTGCCACACACTCCGCCTCATAACAGCATTTAAAACATCGATCACCTTCATCGGTTCAAGTCTCCCGGAAAGCCCTCCCGTTTGTTTTCTTCCAGTGTCCTGGCATCCTGCTTCAGCTTCTTTTTTCGTTCAAGCCAGACGATAAAGTATTCGTTGAACAGCATATCCAGGATCGCAACAACCGGGATGGCCAGAAGGATGCCGACCACGCCGAACATCCTGCCTCCGACCACGATCCCGGCCAGGATCAGCAGTCCGGAAACGCCAAGCGACGTTCCGAAAAGCTTCGGTTTGATCACGTAGCCGTCGATGACCTGAAGAACCAGCTCGCAGATGAAAAAGGCCAGAGCGTACCAGGGCTTGACAAAGAACAGGATAAACGCTCCCAGGACCTCTCCGATAAACGGCCCGAAAGTAGGGATCAGATTGACGAAGGCAACGACCACCGAGATCAGTCCGATATACGGCATGCCGAAGCAGGCCATAAAGATGGCGGTGATCACGCCGACGATCAGGCTGTCCAGGAAGTTGTGGCTCACATACTGTTCAAAGATCATGTCGCATTTCCGGATGAATACGGAAAGCTTTTCATAGTGGGAATCTGTCATGCCGGCCTTAAACAGCCTGGTCACGCTCTTCTTCAGCCCGTCTTTTTCCGCTAAGGTGTAGATCGACAGAATAAACGCAAGCACCCAGTTGAATACGCTCTTCCCTGCACTGGCTGTGCCTGAAATGATCTTATCAAAATTATTCTGAATGATCTCCACGATCTTTTTGATCAGATTCTCCGAAGAATTCAGGATCTCCTGCAGGTTGCCGATGGATTCGGCAATGCCAAGCTTGCTGATCCATTCTCTGACTGTCTTCATATAATCATCAAGATTCGTCGCAAACATGGACACGCTCTCAAAGAGCTGCGGGATCAGCAGGAAGAGGATCAGGGCAAGGAGCAGGATGACCGAGATAAACGCCAGAATATTCGAAACGATATGACGCTTCTTTTCGGTCTTGCCCTTGCCAAACAGCAGGTTTTCGTAAAATTTTGCCAGCGGATTGATGATATAGGCAAGGATGATCCCGAGGATCACCGGTGAAAAGTAACCGATAATCTTCCCGAACCAGGCGATGATTCCCCCGAAATGGTTCAGCAGAACAAAGACAACGACGCCGATCACGATGGCAACCGCTGCAGGATACCATTTTTCATCTCTAAATCTATGCATGTTCCCCTCTCACCCTTTCTGACCTGTCATGTATTACCTTCCGCTTCTGCAGGATATCATTTTGACCGCATGACTCTCAGTTCATCTGCCGCATGCTTCTGGAAATTCCAGCTGTCGCGGCAGCAGTCTTCGATGCTCTTCTCCGCATGCCAGTGAAGCAGCCGCTCCGCCTTGCTGACATCCGCGTACATCTCGGGGATATCGCCGGCTCTTCGCGGCGCGATCACATAGGGGATCGTGATCCCGCTTGCTTTTTCAAAGGCATGGACCAGTTCCAGGACGCTCACGCCGTGTCCGGTGCCGAGGTTGATGGCCTCCGCGCCGGCATGCGTGCGGCTGTAGCGCAGCGCCGCCACATGGCCGCGGGCAAGGTCTGTCACATGGATATAGTCGCGGATGCCTGTTCCGTCCGGCGTGGGATAATCGTTGCCGAAGACGTTCAGGTGATCGCGGATGCCCGCCGCGACCTGCGCGATATAGGGCATCAGATTGTTCGGGATCCCGTTCGGCTTCTCCCCGATCAGGCCGCTCTCATCCGCGCCGATCGGATTGAAATAGCGCAGCAGCACGACCGAAAGCTCCTGATCCGCCTTCGCGGCGTCCTTCAGAATCTCTTCGATCATATATTTCGTCCAGCCATAGGGATTCGTGATCCCGCCGGTCGGCATCTCTTCCGTCATGGGCGGCGTATTCTTCTCTCCGTAGACTGTTGCGGAGGAGCTGAAGATAAAGCGCTGCACATCATATTTCGCCATCAGCTCCAGAACGGTCAGGGCGCTGTCCAGATTATTCCGGTAATACATGAGCGGTTTGACGACCGATTCGCCTACCGCTTTAAACCCGGCAAAATGGATCACGGCGCTGATGGGATAATCCTTAAAAATGGGTTCCATCTGCGCTTTATCCGCGGCATTTACCTGGTAAAAGCGCGGTTTTGTTCCCGTGATCGCATAAATGCGGTCAAGAACATCCGCGGAGCTGTTGGACAGATCATCCGCGATGATCACCTCATAGCCTTCCTTCAGCAGCTCCACTGCCGTATGAGAACCGATATAGCCCATGCCTCCGGTCAATAATACCGTTTCCATGCTTTTCTCCTTTATCTCTGCCTGATTTTATTCCACTGTCACGCTCTTGGCAAGATTCCGCGGCTTGTCCACGTCCAGGCCTTTGGAGACCGAGACGTAATAGGCGATCAGCTGCAGCGGAACCACGGTCACCGACGCCATGAACAGTTCATCGGCAGCCGGCAGCGTCAGCACGTAATCCGCCGTCGGGACGAGGCTCTCCAGTCCCTCCCTCGTCACCGCGATCACATAGGCGCCGCGGCTCTGGCATTCCACCATGTTGCTGACGGTCTTTTCCGCCGTTTTTTCCTGCGTGATGACCCCGATGACCGGCGTGCCTTCCTCGATCAGGGAGATCGTTCCGTGCTTCAGTTCTCCCGCCGCATAGGCTTCGGAGTGGATATACGAGATCTCTTTGAATTTCAGACTGCCTTCCAGACTGACGGCATAGTCGATGCCGCGGCCGATATAGAAGATATCCTTCTCCGCACACTTTTCCGAGGCGAGACGCTGGATCTTCTCTTTTTTTTCCAGAATGCGTCCGGTCTTTTCCGGCAGCTTTGCCAGTTCCTCCAGCAGCTGCGCGTATCTTTCCTCACTGATCGTTCCGCGCACAAAGGCAAACTTGACGGCCAGGGTATATAAGGCCATCAGCTGCGCGCTGTAGGCCTTCGTCGTAGCCACGGCGATCTCCGGCCCTGCCAGCGTATAGTAGACATAGTCTGCTTCCCGCGCGATGGAGGAGCCGAGCACATTGACGATGGCAAGCGTCTTCGCGCCGCGTGCCTTTGCTTCCCGCAGCGCGGCCAGCGAATCCGCCGTCTCTCCGCTCTGGGAAATGATGATCACCAGGGTGCCGGGGCGCAGGATCGGGTCTCTGTAGCGGAATTCCGAAGCAAGCTCCACCCTGACCGGGATCCTTGTCAGCGATTCCGTGACATACTGCGCGACCACGCCGGTATGATAGGCGGAGCCGCAGGCTGTGACGGTGATATCGCTGATGCCGCGGATCGTCTCATCATCCAGACCGATCTTTCCAAAATCTATGCCGTTCTCCCCAAGCACACTGTTCAAGGTATCCTGCAGGGCCTTCGGTTCCTCATAGATCTCCTTCATCATGAAATGCTCGAAGCCGCCCTTTTCCGCCGCTTCGGCGTCCCAGTCGATATGGGACAGTTCCTTGTCCACCACATCGCCGTCCAGATTGAAGAAGGTGATCCCGCTGCCGGAAAGACGGACCATCTCCAGATTGTCCACATAGTAAACGTCTCTGGTATATTTCAGAATGGCGGGAACGTCCGAAGCCAGGAAGGATTCGTTTTTGCCCCGTCCCACGATCATGGGACTGTCCTTGCGCATGGCGAAGACCACATCCGGATAATCCTTGAACATGACCGCAAGCGCATAGGAGCCGCGTACACGGACCATAGTCTTGGCCAGCGCATCAATGGGGCCCACCTTATATTTGCGGTAATAATAATCCACCAGGTCGATCAGGATCTCCGTGTCGGTCTGGGAATAGAAGGTATAGCCCTTGCGTTCCAGCTTGCCGCGCAGCTCCTGATAATTTTCCACGATGCCGTTGTGCACGCCCACGACCATATTGTCCGGCGAGACATGCGGGTGCGCGTTGGTCTCGCTGGGCTCGCCGTGAGTGGCCCAGCGGGTATGGCCGATGCCGCAGCAGCCGGGAACATCTTCCCCGCCATTCGTTTTCTGCACCAGACCGGACAGACGCCCCTTCACCTTGACGGTCACCGGGTCATTCCGGCCGTCTCTGACGGAGATGCCAGCTGAGTCATAGCCTCTGTATTCCAGCTTTGCCAGGCCTTCCAGCAGCACAGGTGCCGCCTTGCGGGGTCCCACATATCCTACGATTCCGCACATAACGTTTACTTTACCTCCAAAAACTCCGGACCTTCCTCACTCCGCGCGCTCAGCGTCCAGACTGCCGCAGCCGTCAGGCCATACCAGGCGATGCCGAGCGCCGCATTCATCCACGGATTGAAATAGGTCGCGATCAAAAAACCGATGAGCCCGATAAAGATGATCCAGGTCTCCGGCGCCTTCTTTGCCGTTCCCTTCCGCAGCAGGCGGATATACGCCAGCAGCGCCGGAAGCAGATAGAGCGCAAGTCCCACGATCCCCATGCGGGCAAGCATGTCCAGATAAAAGTATTCATCCGCGCCGTCCCGGGCTTCCGAGGTTGCGCCGAGGCCC